>NZ_MUFG01000017.1:0-95030 GCF_001996065.1 Salinivibrio sp. MA351
AGTGAAAGCTTAGTACCGCTAGCACATGCGCTAACATGCAACCTCATCCATCTGCCTACGCCCTCCTCCGTTAGTAACAAAATTGTGAATAAGCGCAGTTTCGCTTGCTGTTTTAATCCAGGTAGTGTGATCGTCGCAACGTGACAACGTCGGTCAAGACAATGTGGTGTGCGCTGGATCGGCTTAAGCTGATCGTTCAAATTAGCTCTCTCCCCCTCCTGATCTCCTCCTTATTGCAAGCGTTACAAGCGCAAATAAGGAGGATGTGCCTGTTGTCTATTTGAGCAACACTAGAAACTCTGATCGTCACCGTCGGCGCGCGTTATCTGTTGTGCCATTGCTCGCTAGCACGACACCCATCGTCACGCCGCCCGACGACCTCCGAATTTTTTCTTTGTGCGGAAAGTGATTATGAAAAAATTGCGTCACCTCTCTATCAGCCAACGAATCAGCCTAACGGCCTCTGCAATCGTGTTAGTCGGTCTGGGTTTGGTCAGCACCATCTCTCTTTCAACTCTGAATACCAGTCAATCAGCAATGTCATCTCAGGTGACAGAGAATGTGAAGCGGGATCAGGTGATAAAAATGCAGAATCGGGCAACAGCACTCAGTGAAGAGATTCATGCCTACATCGCTTCTCCGCTCGATACGGTGCGAACCATTGCTCAGATATATACGTCAGAAGCGGAGAAGAATAAGTCATCAAGGATCCTCGATCGTGATGATATTCCTAGGATCATGTATTCGATTTTGAAACGTCAGCCTGAGTGGCACAACATCTATACCGAGTGGCAAAAAAACGTCTTAGGGGCCGATGCCTTTTATTATGGCGACCCAACCAGTGCAGCGGATGGACGCTATGTACCGTCTGTATCGGTGGATGAGAACGGAGAAATGCGTCTTCAAGCCGCTCAAAACTTTTCAGAATCCAACCCTTGGTATCAGTGCCCGGTGAACACACAAAAAGATTGTATTACTGATCCAAGAACGGCTCAGATTAATGGTAAGACGCAAACGGTGTTCGATGTGACAACTCCCGTTTTTCGCTTTGATAAAACGGTTGCTATGGTGGGAAGTACGCTCAAGACCTCGCAAATCCAATCACTCTTAGCCAAACGTGCCGATAATGACGGGGAACTATTTGTTATCAGTCAAGATGGTCGGATTGTGGCTAGTACCGATCAGCACGTTCAACATGGCGCTGCGGTCTCAGGACTTTCCTCTCCTGCTTACCAACCACTTTCTAACCTTCTAAGCCAGAACGCAACAAACCAATTCAAGCAAACCGATTCGCACTTTTACGTATCGCAACCCATTGAGTTTGGCAATATGACCAAGACCTGGTCGGTGATGATTGTGACCCCTATATCTGCTGCTATGGCACCGGTGACGCAACTCAATCAAATGATGACCGAGGCCGAGACGCATATCCAAAACACCATCTATCTGGTAAGTGGTATCGTGCTGATTTTGGCGTTTATCATCATTCAAGTCGTCATCAAACGCCAATTGGCGCCGTTAACCAGTGTTGATCACTCCATTCAGGCGATTGCGCAAGGCGGTGGGGATTTAACTCAGCGTTTATCCGTCACGGGTAAAACCGAGATTGATAGTATCAAACAGTCAGTCAATCAGATGCTGGATGCGCTACAGTCGATGGTTGGCCAAATTCAGCAAGCAGGTGGACGCTTATCGGATACCTCAACGACGGCTAACCATGCGATCACCGATGCGCATCAAGCGCTGTCTGAAAATACGGAGACCTTGCATCAAGCGGCGACGGCCATGGAACAACTAACAGCAACGTCCAAAGATGTGGCAACCAACTCTGAAGCCTCCAAAGAGAAAAATGCCGCGGTGGTGTCGTCACTGAATCAATGTATGGATAATGTGACCAACAACGTAGCGCGCAATCAAACAGCGAACAATGATCTACAAAAAGCCAACAGTTTTGTCAGCGAAGTCAAAGCCAGTGGTAGCGATATTGCCGCACTACTCGATGATATTCGTGGCATTTCGGATCAAACGAACTTATTGGCGCTCAATGCCGCGATTGAGTCAGCACGCGCCGGTGAAGCTGGCCGAGGATTTGCGGTGGTCGCTGACGAGGTACGCGCGTTAGCCCAGCATTCACAAAAATCTGTCGATCAAATCGTATCGACGCTTGAAACATTCAACCAACTATTGACGGATATTGAAGCGGTTATCCAGCAAGGTGAGCGCGGTGCCGCAGAGGGTTATCAAGCGAGTGTCTCCGTTCAGCAGACCTTAAACGAGATTGTTGATTTGGTACACCAGCTCGGCGATATCAATTATCAAACCGCAGGCGCAGCCGAGGAGCAAAGTGCCGTTTCGCAGCAAGTGGCCGAAAATATCCAAGCCCTTTCACAACGTATAGAGCAAACCTTATCGCTCAGTGAGCAAGCACAAGGCGCAAACCATACACTGAACCAAGAAGCCACCACCATCCGTCAGCTGGTCGAGACGTTCAAAGTCTAATTCGGCGCTCTCTCTTGATCGCAAAAAGGGCACCATTTGCAGGTGCCCTTTTTATTTGCTGTCTAGAATCGCTATGTGATGAAACGTCACTGCAAAGCTCGATTACTGCCGATCTAACTGTGCTTTCATCGCTTCACGAAAGACTTGATCAGCGTCGGCAATACCCAATTGCTCAGCATCACGCAGCAATCCCATTGCTTTGTCGACATCGTTGTCTGCAATCGCGGTTCGAATAGCCTGATGATAAAAATTCACGCTTTCTTGTTGCGGACGTTCAGTGTTGGAGAGCACTGGCAGCACAGTAGACGGAGCATCAGTACGTGCTCCCAAAGCGGTTGCCTCAATTGAAAGCTTCCCGGTTAAAGCGCGCGGAACTTGAATATCGCCTACCTCTGGAAAGTAATTCCCTCTTCCCTCTGCGTCTAGTTTCGCTGGATGACTGACCGCCACCGTTTCATTAAGTTTATCTTTATCAGTAAAAACAACCAAGTAGAGCGCACTGTCACCTATTTGTGGATGGACTTTAATATTACCTTGCAAACGGTTTCCATCGGCTAGACGGGGCTTTAGATAAACCAAACCTTGATCATCAAGCTCAGCACGAATATCGCCAGACTGATTAATCACTTTGGCACTTGGGACAAAAACACTATCGTTTATTTCTGTCTCGATATTGACATCCAATCCATTTTTTACCATGGGTAATTCAAAAATAACGCCAGGGCTATCAATGCTATGGATATCGAGCGTTTGTGTTTGCGCGGTCACCGCTAACTTGATCTCTTGATCCATTTCTAACGGCAGTTTTTTCGCTTGTTGAATCTGCGTCACTGCCTTTCCTATAGGTGCAACCTGATATTGGTCATCAACGATCGTCGAGCACCCATTAAGTAATAATAACCCAGAAATAAGTAACACTTTCTTATTCATATAAAACACCTAAAAAAATAGCCGACAATTGTCGGCTATGAAAAAAAGACAGTTTAAAAAAGGCTTACCACCAAGCTTCCAATTGCACACCAGTTACGAACTCTGAGTCACCTTTGTCACCAAACGTATCTCCCTCTTCATCCGTTATATACGTACCGTAGAAGCGGATCTCAGGACGCGACCAGAAGCTGTCACCCATTGCCCATGCTTGAGCTAAAGTAAACTTGTGGCCTCCTTGGTCTGCTCCTTGATTTTCGCCATCAAAGAAGCCGACCTCACCGATGGTGCGCATCGTATCGTTCCACTTATAAACAGGGCGCACGACTGCAGTGAACATATCAGAGTCACCCTCACCATCGGTCAAATCCGAGCCATTATGATAAGAAAGCTGATGTCCGAGTTCCATTGACGACCCAATATTCATCACACCCCAGTTGATAATACGATAGCCTTGCGCATCGTTTTTATCGTCTGAACCACGGTTGTACCACGCACCAGAGCCAAAACCAGCAATCTGATCACCGTATCCTGCAGAGCCATATTGCAGTATTGTTTGGTTGAAGCCGTTATCCATATTCTGATGCACAATACCGGTTAGCATAATGCCATCATCAGCTACTTCCGTTTGATCATCTTTTTCTGTCGCAAAGTTATAGGCAGTAGCGAGCTCAAGGCTAGCGTCTTCCCACAAGCCAATATTGGCTAAACGTGCATCAAAAATATAGCCTGAAGACTGATCATTTTCTCCATCTTGAACAAAAGCTAAGGAAAGTTTTTGGTCGCCCAATGAAATATTTTCGATACCACCACCGGTACCTGACGTATTCAAGAAATAGAAGTCAGTAATGTGGATGTCTTTACGTTGATAATAACGCTTACCCGCCCAGATAACGGCTTCAGGGTCAGATGCAATCACCCCTTTGGCTTGGACATTAAATTGCGCGACATTAATCTCGCTATCTTCCCAACCACTTTGACCTTTATCACTAGAGGCAATCATCGATTCCAGCTTCCATGATTGCTCTCCGGTTTGAAGCTCCTCTGAAAAGCCGAACTCGTAATAGTTGTCGTCTTCATTACCCAAACGACCAACTTTATTCTTTTCAAAAGCACTATCACCCGCGCCATTGCCACCGATAGCAGCACCAGCACGTGCATAGCCATTAAAGTCGACAGCAAACGCTGAGGTAGCGGTGACAGCAGTCGCGACAGCCGCCGCAATTAAACTTACTTTTCTCATACCTTACTCCATAATGGGCCTTTTTTACGTGTCTCTTCACACCGGCAGTGGGTAGTGGGAAAAGACAATGTGTCCAAGGCTTAGCTTTCTTCGTTATCCTGGAATTATCCTATCCCTGAGCGGTCATTTTGGCGTCATCCGGCCGTGCGATTTCAGGGGGAGGAGGAGAAAGGATGAGTGAGAGCCAATTATCTAAACTTGTCGAGCGGGGTCACTGAACGAGGGCGTAATTGGTAATTATTTTTCGCTAAACAGGCCTACAAAACGTCGACATGATCACTATTAATAGATTTATTCTTAAAGGCATGAAACTTAATTACATACTGGGCAATCATCATAAATGTGACATCAGATTGAATTGTTTATGATTAAAAGCTCTAATGGCAGCGAGTCTAATTTAATGGTGTTATTTATGTCGATTTGTTTTCCTGCTCCTTATTCATTAGGGGCTCAGTTATACGGCTCAGGTTGTCGATTTACTTTGTACGCACCAGACCAGGACTGCGTGCATTTATTGCTGTGGCATCAAGGGCACCAACCTCAGCGGCTCGCCATGCGCGAATACAAACGTGGTTATTGGACAAAAGAGGTCGCTGATGTGGTTGCAGGGCAAGATTACAGTTTTGAAATCTCACATAATGGCCAAACATGGTGCGTGGCCGATCCGTATGCGCAAGCGGTGATTGGCCCTTTAAGCTATCAGCCTCCTTATACACCATCGCAAAGTACATTACTGGCGCGCTGCCAAGTTGTGGATCATGCGCCATTTGATTGGCAAGGCGTGTCATCCCCTCAGCGTCCAATGTGCGACACTGTGATTTTTGAAACTCATGTTAAAGGGCTGACTCAGCAGCACCCGGATGTGGACCCGACGGAAAAAGGGCGTTACTTGGGTTTAATCTCACCAGCGATGTTGGCGTTTTACCAACAACATCACATTAATTGCCTGCAACTGCTTCCTATCACCGCCTGCTTACCCGAGCCGCATTTACTCAGCCAGCAAAAAACCAATTATTGGGGCTATAACCCTTATGTTTGGATGGCCCCGGATCCGCGTTATGCCGAAAAGGACGCGGTTAATGAGTTGAAAACAGCAATACGCGAGCTACATCGTCACGATATTGAGGTGATTTTAGACGTGGTATTTAATCATACCGCGGAAGGTGGCGACGGTGGACCCATACTGCATTTTAAAGCGATCGACCAGGCAATGTATCTCCAGGATAACCAACAGCTGCGCAATTATACCGGTTGTGGCAATACCCTTGATTTACACCACCCTGCCTCGCTAAAACTGGTGCTCGACACCTTGCGTATGTGGGTCACCCACTATCACGTGGATGGGTTTCGATTCGATCTCGCCGCCACTATGGGGCGAGACGGCGAGGCTTTTCATCCACACAGTGCCTTTTTCCACGCTATTGCCCAAGACCCCATCCTTTCTACCGTCAAACTGATTGCTGAACCTTGGGATATTGGCCCCAATGGTTACCAGTTAGGCCAGTTCCCAGCAAATTGGGCCGAGTGTAACGATAAAATCCGCGATACCACCCGCAGTGTATGGCGTGGCGATCCAGGCAAGTTACAAGATTTTGCTACTCGTCTTATGGGATCGCGTGACTTTTTCAGTGCCAGCCACTGGCCCGATCATTTGCCGATTAACTATGTCACCTATCATGACGGTTTTACCCTGCAAGATATGGTCAGTTACGCCAAACGACATAACCACGCGAACGGTGAGAATAACCGAGATGGTCACGGTGACAACCGCTCTGCGAACTATGGCATCGAAGGACCGACAGACGATCCCACAATCATGGCTGTTAGGGAGCAGCAAAAGCGTAATATGATCGCGAGTATTTTGTTCTCATTGGGCACCCCGCATATTCTGACCGCGGATCTCATCAGTCACTCGCAACAAGGCAATAACAATGCCTATTGCCAAGATAACCCCACGAGTTGGCTAAACTGGCAAACGCAGAATCACGCTTGGTCAAATTGGTTTGCTACCATGATTGCGCGTCGCAACGCTATTGTGCCGCGCTTTATTGATGCATTGAGTGGCACACAGCGCCATTTAAATCAGATTGCGTGGCGCCATTCGAATGGCGATCCGATTCAAGATCACCAATGGCCAAACCTGCAAGCGCTCAGCTGTCAGATCACGCTCGGCGCGCATCACCCTGACGCGGGTCAATCCATGCTTATAGCCATTAATATCAGCGACACCGCCCAAGCATTACGGCTACCGAGTGATCACCAATGGCGCATTGTCTGTGATACGGCGACCGATGAGACGACTGTCACTGCACCAGAAGCATTCCAACGCTTGGCAGCAAAGAGCTTTTTAGTCTGTATTGACGGTGATTGGCTTTAACACAATATCCTCGACAGTAAAAAGGCAGCTATTATCAGCTGCCTTTTACGTGGTTCTTAACAATCAATGGTGGGTTGAGGGTTACCCTTTCACGCCACCTGCGGTCAAACCACCCACTAACCAACGTTGTGCTAACAAGAAGACACCGGTAATCGGTACTGCTGACAGCACGGCTGCCGCCGCGAAGTCGCCCCACAGATAGTTTTGCGGATACAAGTACTGCTGCATCCCTACCGCCAAGGTATAAGAATCGACATCCGATAACAGAATCGAAGCCACCGGTACCTCACCCACGGCCATAATAAATGCCAGAATAAAGACCACCGCCAAGATTGGTACTGAGAGCGGAAGTAGTACCAGCCTAAAGGCTTGCCATGGCGTGGCCCCATCCAAAGCCGCAGCCTCTTCGAGGGAACCGTCAATGCTTTCAAAGTACCCTTTAATGGTCCAGACATGCAACGCAATCCCGCCTAAATAGGCAAAGATCAAGCCGCCATGAGTGTTGAGCCCTAAAAATGGAATGTACTGACCTAACTTATCAAACAAGGCGTAGATAGCCACCAATGCCAGCACTGCCGGGAACATTTGGAAGATCATCATTGCATCGAGGATAGTCTGCTTACCTTTAAACCGCATACGGGCAAAGGCGTATGCCGAGGTGGTAGACAGCACTACAATAAATAACGAAGTAATGCCTGCAACCTTCACCGAGTTCCATAACCACAATAAGACGGGGAATGGTGGAGGAGTGACTGTGCCATCCGGATTAGTCACCGAGAAACCCAGTGCTAACTTCCAGTGCTCCAGTGACGGATTTTTCGGGATCAAACTCCCGGTAGCGAAATTACCCTCACGGAAGGAAATCGCAATAATCATTAACAGCGGGAATAAAATCAGCGCCAAAAATAAGCACAGGCCAATATGGGTTGCCCAGACGCGATATTTTAAGGATTTACCTTGTACCATTGCCATATTAAATATCCTTACTGCGTGTTTTTATGTGCCAAGCGCAGATTCACCAGAGCTAAAGCGCCAACTAAAATGAAAATCAGCGTCGCAATTGCACTCGCCAAACCAAAATCCTGACCGCCACTGCCTTCAAACGCAATTCGGTAGGTGTAACTGACCAGCAAGTCGGTATAACCGGCCGGTTCAGATGTACCAATTCGACTCGGTCCACCCTCTGTCAGCAACATAATCATCACAAAGTTATTGAAGTTAAACGCAAAGGCTGCAATCAGCAGAGGCGTGAGAGGCTTGATCATCATCGGCAATGTGATGCGGGTAAAGTTTTGGATGAAATTCGCGCCGTCAATGGCCGATGCCTCATAGAGATCATCCGGAATGGCCTTAAGCAAGCCCATACAAAGAATCATCATATAAGGAAAGCCCAGCCAAGTATTGACCGTTATCACCATACTTCTGGCCATTACAGGATCTGAGAACCAATTAGGACTGATCCCAAACAGAGCCTCTAATACCATGTTGATTTCACCGAAGCTTTGATTATACAAACCGCGGAAAATCAAAATCGAAATAAACGCTGGCACCGCATAAGGCAGAATAAGAAGTAGACGATAAATAGACTTACCCTTCAACTCTTCCCACTGCACAAGGCTGGCAAGAGTCAAACCAATAATAAGTGAAAAGCCTACCGATAAAACAGAAAAGACAATCGTCCAAATAAAGATGCCAATAAAGGGCTCTTTAATCCCATCATCCGTCCATACACGCTCAAAGTTATCGGTACCAATTTGGACGATATACCCTGGTGAAATGGTATCGCCCACAAATTCGCCGGCATCGTTAACCGCTTGGTAATAACCGATCTCATCATTTGGCTTGAGTGTTTCACCGGTTTGGTTATTGATCAGTGTACGACCATCATCTTGCAGGCTGTAAAGCGGTTGAATGGCAGCAAACTTCCTTAAACCGCTCATCCGAATGATTTGATCATCGCTGCGTTTAAGTTCGAGAGCGCTGAGTGCGTCTCGATTTTGGATCACCGCTCGTAATGTCGCTTTTTCGCCCGAGATACTGTCGACTGGCGTTAACGCCAGTGTTTGGGCTGGAAGGGCTGCAAAGTCAAACGGTTTGGTGGCGTAGCGAGCCTCCGGCATCTCCACCACAAGACGCGCGCCTTTATCCGTTTGGTAAAGAGAAAACGGATAGCTATCACCACCTTGGAAGGTTCGCTCTAGCAATACCGACTGAGCGCGTTCGAAAGATAACTGGTTGGAGGCACTATAATTGGTAAGTGAAAGCCCCACGGTGTATACCAATGGGAAAATGATGAAAAGAATCATTCCCGCGATACCTGGATAAATGTATCGATGGGCATATGTCTTTTTACTACCAAAAATGTACAGCGCTAACGCGGTTAACACCACGGTTAACAGGGCAAAAGCAGTTTCACCACGCGAATACATTAAAACGGTGGCATAACCGTTAATAATAGCCACAGAGGCCAACAGCGCCCATTTGATGAACGCTTTTGTGCTGCTGGGCAAAGAAGAGCCTGACGTTGTCATAGCTTGAGAACCTTGGACTGACTGCATAAGGAACGCTACTCACTTAATTCTGAAGTATGCAGGGAGGACGCATCCCCCCTGCAGATAGAGCTTATTTAACCATCTGTTTTTCTGCGTCGTTAAGAGCAGCTTCAACGCTTTGACGGTCATCAACCACGTTGATAATTGCGTTTTTGGCTGCCGCCCAGAACGCGTTCATTTGCGGAATGTTTGGCATTACCTCGCCATGCTTAGCGTTTTCCATCGTTGCCGCAATGCGCAGATCTTTAGCAAGTTCAGCTTGATAAGCATTTAACGCCACCGCACCCAGAGGCTTATCCGCATTCACGGTTGATAGGCCTTCATTGGTCAGCAAATAGTTTTCAAGAAACTCGACGGCGAGTGCCTTGTTTGGCGACGCGGTGCTAATACCGGCACTTAACACGCCAACAAAGGGCTTAGAGGCTTCACCTTGGAAAGTTGGTAAGGTAGCCACACCATAATTAATGCCTGACTTCTCAACGTTCCCCCACGACCATGGGCCATTGATGGTCATCGCTGTGTCACCCTTGTTAAACGCAGCTTCAGAAACGGAATAATCCATATCAGAAGAAATCACGCCATCTTTGACCATCTGCTTCATGAAGTTCAGTGCATCGTGAACCCCTTTATTATTGATGCCCGCATCTTTGACATCATAACCCGTTGCGGTTTGTTTAAACGCATAGCCGCCATCAGCCGCCATTAGTGGCCAAGTAAAGTAGGGTTCTTTTAAGTTCCACATGATAGCCGATTTGCCTTGCTCTTTGAGCTTGGCATCTATCGCAACCACGTCTTGCCACGTTTCTGGCGGGTTAGGGACGAGATCTTTGTTGTAGATAAGAGACAGTGACTCCACGGCCACCGGATAACCGACGTATTTGCCTTTGTATTTGACCGCATCCCAAGCAAAATCGACCATGCCGTCTTTTAAACGATCCGACGGACGGATTTCTGTCAATAAGCCTGACTCGGCATAGCCACCGAAACGATCATGCGCCCAAAAAACGATATCTGGGCCATCACCCGTTGATGCGGTTTGCGGGAACTTGTCTTGCAGGCCATCAGGGTGAACCACGGTTACAGGAATGCCCGTGTCTTGTTCAAAACGGTCACCCACTTCGGCAAGGCCGTTATAACCTTTGTCACCATTAATCCAAATGGTCAGCTGGCCTTCTTCGATATTCGCATTTGCACCAAATGAGCCAAGTGCAATCAGGGTACCGAGGGCAACAGCGCTAAGTGATTTATTCATCTTTCTATCCTTCTTCTACTGAGGTGTAGCACGATTCCATGGAGGATGAGCTGTGTTTCAGGCTCTATCATGGGTAATTCCTCTTCATTCCTCATCATCCTGGTCTCTACGCCCTACACCTATGCGAGCGAATTCGTGATCCATATCGCTCGTCACTAATGATGCGGCTCACAAAAATAAACTGAACGTGATCAAGTTCAACTAATTAACTCAGATTTTTGTGAAGTACGCCCTCAAATTATTTTAGGTAGGAGAAAATCCTCCTCCCCGCCTACTCCCCCTGTAATAATTGATGATAGGAGGATGCAGGGCTAGCGCAGATAAGACACACTGAGTCTCATCAAAAAAAGCATGAGTGGTATTTTCCCTAGTGTGGCTAATTAATCATCAACGAACGTTAAACAAAAGCGGTAACGCTTATAACGACCCACATTGATAACATAACCACGTATCATGCAAATTGAGCCGAATTAATGAAAAGCGATTGAGGGCGAGCGACATGGCAAGTGTCACGTTTAAAAACGTTTGTAAAGCGTATGACAACGATGTAATGATTTCTAAAAACGTTGACCTAGAGATTAAAGATGGCGAATTTGTCGTCTTTGTCGGTCCTTCTGGTTGCGGTAAATCCACCTTATTGCGCTGTGTTGCCGGGTTGGAAGATATTACGTCGGGCGACCTTTACATTGATGATCAGCGAGTAAATGATATTGAGCCATCTAAACGTGGCGTCGGCATGGTGTTCCAATCCTATGCCCTTTATCCCCACTTAAACCTCTATGACAATATGTCATTTGGTTTAAAGCTGGCAAAAGCCAATAAGGCTGAGGTAGATAAACGCGTGCATCAAGCGGCGGAAATTTTGCAACTTGGTCACTTATTAGATAGACAACCAAAATCCCTGTCGGGCGGCCAACGTCAGCGCGTCGCCATTGGCCGTACCCTAGTGTCTCAACCACAGGTTTTTCTACTTGATGAACCCTTATCGAATCTCGATGCGGGGTTACGGGTGCAGATGCGTGCACAAATCACCAAGTTACAACGTCAGCTTGGCTGTACCATGATTTATGTGACACACGATCAGATCGAAGCGATGACCATGGCCGATAAAATTGTGGTGCTAGATGAGGGCCGTGTCGCGCAAGTGGGCAAACCGCTTGAGCTATACCACTACCCACAAAACCGCTTTGTGGCCTCGTTTATTGGCTCCCCAAAAATGAATTTCATGAGCGTATTCATCGCAGATGTTGAGCCGACTCGGGTCAAAGTGCAGCTAAGTGAGGGGGCCAGTTTCTGGATACCAGTCGATGGCAAAACCGTCACCCGCGGTGATCGTATGTCGCTAGGCATTCGCCCAGAGCATTTAATCGCCGCCAAAGACGGTGATGCCAAAATCGAAGGGGAAGCGACCATCGTTGAGAAGTTGGGTAACGAGACGCAAATTTATCTCAACCTAGAAAGTGCCGATGCGGATGTGATCTATCGCCAACTCGATACGGTTGAGATTGAGCCCGGCGAGAAGTACGCAATTGGTATTCCCGCTCACCGCTGTCACTTATTCCACAGCGACGGCCGCGCGTGCAAGCGTCTACACCGTGAAAACGGCGTGACCTTCGTTGACGAATAAGATGCGGCATAAAACGGCGCTTCAAAGATAACAATTAGGCAGGCATACGCGGCCTTTTTTGATGGTTTCAACCTAAAACAAGGCGGTAAGCGGTGCAGTAAACATAGCGTTGCGGTCTGCGCGAGGCGACAAATAAAAACGCACCAAGGATTAACTTGGTGCGTTCCTCATTGGGTCGTCTAGCGTGGTTTGAAGTTGTTCACCCTTGCCAGCGATAAAAAACCGTGGCTAACGGTGGCAAATTGAGCGTCAGTGATTGGGGTTGCTCATGTGCTGATATTTTATCCGTACTCACTACTTGGTAAACCGGATAGCCACTGCCCCAAAATGCCTCATCATCGGAGTTTAATACCAGTTGATAGTCGCCACTCATCGGTACACCTAGCTGAAGGCCATCACGTGGTACAGGCGTGAAATTACTCACCACCAGCACTCGCGAGCCATCATCGCCCAACCGCTCATGGGCCATGATACTGATATCTGCCGCATCTTTGACTCGCCATTCAAACCCTGTCGGATCACAATCGAGTCGGTACAATGCTGGCGTCGACACATAAAGAGCATTGAGGGCTTTCACCAGAGCTTGAACACCTTGGTGGCGTTCATACTGCAACCAGTGCCACTCAAGTTGACTATCGTGATCCCACTCTGCTGTTTGACCAATCTCCGCCCCCATAAAATTCAGTTTTTTTCCGGGTTGACCATACATATAGCTCAAATAGGCGCGTAAATTAGCCGTTTGTTGCCACTCATCGCCAGGCATTTTGCCCATCAGAGAGCCTTTACCATAGACCACTTCGTCATGCGATAGCGGTAACACATAGTTCTCACTAAACGCATAAACTAATGGGAAGGTCAGCGTATCGTGATGATAGCGTCGATGCACCGGTGCTTCACGGATATAACTTAAGCTGTCATGCATCCAGCCCATATTCCATTTGAATCCGAACCCAAGTCCTCCCATATACGTGGGCGCAGACACACCAGGAAATGTGGTGGACTCTTCAGCAATCGTCATCGCATTGGGAAAATAGTGATAAACCGACTCGTTCATCCATTTTAGTGTCGCAATCGCGTCGTAATTCTCGTTTCCACCGTCAGCGTTGGGGAGCCATTGGTCATGCTCACGCGAATAATCGAGATAGAGCATCGACGCGACGGCATCCACGCGTAGACCATCAATGTGAAATTGATCGAGCCAATACAGCGCATTATTCACTAGAAAACGGCGCACATGATCTTTACCCATATCGTAGAGATGGCAGTGCCAATCATTATGCCAACCGCGACGCGAATCAGGATCGTGATATAAAGGCGTGCCATCAAAGTACGCAAGCCCATGATCATCGGTGGGAAAATGCCCCGGCACCCAATCAAGGATCACGCCAATCCCTGCCTGATGGCATTGGTCGACAAAATACTTAAAATCATCCGGCGATCCGTAGCGGCTGGTCGGTGCAAAAAGCCCTATGGGTTGATATCCCCACGACCCATAAAAAGGGTGCTCACTGACCGGCATTAGCTCCACATGGGTATAGCCCATATCAACCAGATACGGCACTAAGCGCACAGCAAGGTCGCGATAGCCCAGCATTTGGCCATTTTCATCATGTTGCCACGAGCCAAGATGTAACTCATAAAACGACAAGGCTTGTTGATGCTTTGCGGTTATGGGTCGTTGCTGCCACTGATGATCGTTCCATTGATAAACAGACTGATCATAAGTCAGTGACGCAAACGAGGGATAAGGCTCAGCGTACGCCCCGTAAGGATCGGCTTTATGGGGTAAACCCTGTCCGTCAGGACCGGTTAAGGCGTATTTATAGCGTTGGTGTGTGCCAAGGTTGGCAATAAACCCGACCCAAAAGCCATCTTCAATGGGCGTCATCAAGGCGGTATCAGCTTGCCATTGGTTCCAATCGCCAATCACGCTGACCGATTGCGCATGAGGGGCAAAGACAATAAAACGCACGCCTTCAATAGGCTCACCGTTAACCGGCAAGGTCATAGGATGCGCACCCATGAGCTGATGCGCATAGCGAGGATTGTACAAGGCCGCGAGATCGATGTCGTAGTGATCGGGGTGCGTATAATATGGTGTCATCGAGGAAGAGGAATGTGACACAGAAGGGTCCTTATAGAAAAACGCTCCATCCCATATGTGTTGGCTAGCACTAAGGATAGAGCGTGGTCGCGTGGTGATCAGGCGATCAAACGGATAGACGACTCGCGTGTAAGCGTACCCGCGAAAGATCCTTCGCCAGTTGATTTAACTCTTCGCGGCTAAACAACGTATCTAGGTTCACAGAGAGTTTACGTCGCCAGTTAGGATACTCATCAACCGTACCAGGGATATTAACTGGCTTGTCCATTTCTAACCAATCTTCAAGCTGCACACTCAACAGCGCAGATTGGCCGGCTGCGACATGCAATTGTAGTGCGCGACACAAATAGCCATCCATCGGCACATAACGTGCATCTGCCCCTACACCTTCCGGCAACATGCCATGCCAACGAACACTGTCTAAGATCCCTTGTTTCGCTTTTAAGCGATCATCAAACAACTGCTGAAGCTGTGCTTCGTCCGGATACAAGCCCAGCTCTTGACCCATTTTTAAGTCATCACAATGCCAAAATCCCCGAATGGTTGGCATATCATGAGTGGAAAGTGTTGCCATCGCTTGCTCGGTATAATGGGCCGGTGAAATAAATCCACCATCTTCCTCTGACGTTTCAAAGAAGAACACTTTATAAGAATGCACACCCGCATCGCTCAGCAACGCACCAATTTCGTCAGGCACCGTGCCTAAATCTTCACCAATCACACTGCATTGATGACGGTGTGATTCAAGTGCCAAAATAGCAAGCATGTCTTTTACTGGGTAATATAAATACGCGCCTTCGCTGGCGTTCTTGCCTTTCGGAATCCACCATAAACGCAACAGACCTAGCACATGGTCAATCCTTAATGCACCACAGTGACGCATATTGGCACGCAACAGTTCAATATAAGCATGATAACCCGAAGCTTGCAGCGCTTGTGGATCAAACGGTGGTAAGCCCCAATTTTGTCCTCGCGGCCCCAACATATCGGGTGGCGCGCCAACACTGGCGTCAAGCACGAGTGGCGAGTTATCTGACCATGTTTCACTTCCCGCATCTGAAACACCCACCGCCAAGTCGCGATATAAACCGAGCGCCATGCCTTGTTCTTCGGCGATCGCTTGTGCCTCTTCGATTTGGATTTGAGCAATCCACTGTAAATACATATACAGCTGGATGTCATCATGGTGCTGTTCAATAAAAGCTTGCGTCGCTGCATTCTCATAGCGACGGTACTTTTCTGGGAACACCGGCCAGCCCCACATATTCTCGTCGTCTGCGCGCAAGTGTTGATGCAATGCATCAAAGGTCGCTTGCTGTTTTAAGCTGTCACCACCTTGCTCAATAAAGTCTAAGAAAGCGCGGCCACGATGCGTCTGTTGCAGCAACTCCCGCTGTTTAAACTCCTCAAACAGTAACGGCAATACCGCCATCTTCAATGCGGCAACTTCACTATAATCGACCCAATGGGTATCACGTACGGCCTGTAATCGACGTTGAAACGCGGCACTGCCCACCAGTTGCTGCGCTTTGGCGCTCAATGAAAACTCTCGCACCGCGCTGACATCGATATACAAAAGATTAAGCCAGCGACGCGATGACGGGCTATAAGGACTCGCGGCTTCAGGATTGGCAGGGAAAAGCGCATGAATGGGGTTCAGACCAACAAAATCTGCCCCGCGTGACGCCAATTCACTGACCAACTGTTTGAGATCGCCAAAATCACCGATGCCCCAATTATGTGGAGTGCGTAAGGTGTAGAGCTGAATACTCGGCCCCCACATTTTTTTGTGCGCATTCAGTTCAGGTTGTTTATAGCACTGAGAAGGCGCCATAATTAACGTCATCTGATAGGGAGATTTGCGGCGCTTTCGGTTTACAAAGAGACGGTGGTAGCCCCAAGGTAGAGCGCACGGTAAGCTAAAAACGAGCGGGCCACCCTCACTGCGTTCATCGCGAATAATTTGTGACTGAAGATAACCTTCAAAGCACTCGCCCTGTTCGGTTTCCAAACGCCAACTAAAATCACTGTCTCTGGCACTGGTGCCAAGGTAAAGCGCAATTTCAACCGGTTCGTTGTCTTGCACCACCTGTACGGGGGCAAGCACATCCGTTTTATGTTTTCTCTCCGCTGATGCCAACAACGCATCATCATGACGTGTGTCATAGCCAAGTGACGTTAATAAATCATGTAAGGTACTGTCTGGCACCGCCGCTTCTGTGCCCCAAGCACTGATATAACGGTCGGCAAGATTCGCCATGTGTGCGACTGTCTTTAATGCAGATTCTTTCATCGCTTTCTCCGAGGGGTCTGCCCCCTTCTTTTATTGGGCAATATTGTTGTCATTATTATCAGGTGGCAAGGCGAATCCCTTGCCACCTATCAGGTTGTTAACCCGTTATATTGCAATTAGCAATTAGCGTTTGATCGCTTTTAGCTGCCAAATATTATTAACATAATCACGGATGGAACGGTCAGAGCTAAACTTACCAACCAGCGCGGTGTTAAGAATGGCTTTGCGTGCCCACTGCGACATGTCTCGATAATCACGATCAATGTCATTGTGTGCGCGGACATAATCAGCAAAGTCAGCCAAACATAAGTACGGGTCACCACTTGTCATCACGCTGTCAAAGACAGGGCGCAGCAAACCAGGCTGCCCTGGCGTGAAGGTTTCATCCAATAGGCTATCTAAAGCGGCTTTTAGAAGCGGTTGATTTTGGTACGCTGTTTCGGGTTGATAGCCTTTTTGGCGTAATTCGGTGACACCATCAACATCTAAGCCAAAGATATAGATATTATCGTCACCCACTTCTTCACGGATCTCGACGTTAGCGCCATCCATGGTACCAATGGTCAAGGCACCGTTAAGGGCCATTTTCATATTACCCGTGCCCGACGCTTCTTTACCGGCCATTGAGATTTGCTCTGACACATCGGCGGCTGGAATGATAATTTCTGCCATGCTTACGCGGTAGTCTGGAATAAACACCACTTTAAGCTTATCGCCAACGCGTGGATCGTTATTGATCGTTTCGGCCACCTTGTTGATAGCGAAAATGATCGATTTTGCCAGTTCATAACCTGGGGCTGCTTTAGCGGCAAAAAAGACAACACGCGGCGCCATGTTAAAGTTTGGCTCGTTGAGCAAGCGCTGATAGAGCGAAATCACATGCAATAGATTTAAGTGCTGACGCTTATATTCGTGTAGACGCTTGATCTGAACATCGAAAATCGCATCGGTGTTAAGCGTGATATCGAGGTTGGATTTTACCCAGTCAGCAAGGCGCTGTTTATTGCGCTTCTTGACCGCCATGAAGGTTTTCTGAAAATCAGCGTCGTCAGCATATTGTGCAACCTGCTCGAGTTGCTCAAGCTGTGCTGGCCACTGCTCGCCAATTTTTTCACTGATCAAGTTTGATAAATCAGGATTACAGAATTTCAACCAACGACGCGGTGTAATGCCGTTTGTCACATTTTGAATGCGACCTGGATAAAGCGCATCAAACTCAGGGAATAAATCACGTTTAACCAACTGTGAGTGCAAGGCCGCGACACCGTTGACAGCATAAGAGCCAATCACACACAGATTCGCCATGCGCACCATGCGTTCACCTTGATCATCGATCACGGATAACACTTGCTGTTTGCGCACATCACCAGGCCACTTTTGCTCCACGTCTTGTAAGAAACGATGGTTGATCTCGAAAATGATCTCCATATGGCGAGGAAGAAGCTCTGCCATGAGCGATTCACTCCACGTTTCAAGCGCTTCAGGTAATAACGTATGATTCGTGTAAGCGAAGGTACGGCTAGCAATGGCCCACGCTTCATCCCAACCTAAGCGATAATCATCTAGCAACACACGCATCAGTTCCGGAATGGCGATCGTTGGGTGAGTATCGTTAAGCTGAATGGTTTCATACTCCGGCAACGCCGCCAACGCATGTCCTGCTTCCAAGTGACGGCGAAGGATGTCACCCACTGAGGCGGCGCTATGGAAGTACTGCTGCATTAAACGCAGCGTCTTGCCCGCATCATGATTATCGTTGGGGTAAAGGACTTTAGTCAGGTTACCCGCATCAATATCAGCTTGCTGCGCATGGGTGTACTCGCCCGCATTAAAAGCATCAAGCGCGAACGGTGTCAGTGCTCGACCTTCCCACAAACGCAATGGATAAACGGTGTTACTTTGGTAACCGACAATGGGTAAGTCCCAAGGCATTGCCTGGATTTTCAAGCTAGGCACCCATTGACGATAGGTATGCCCCGCTTCCTCAACAACCTCAACATGGCCATAAAAACCAATGGTTTGAGTCAGGTCCGGACGGACGACTTCCCAAGGGTAGCCTTCTGGCTCACGCCATGCATCAGGCGCTTCTTGCTGCGCCCCTTGATCGAAAGATTGGCGGAAAAGGCCATATTCGTAGTGTAAGCCATAGCCAACTGCTGGATATTGCTGTGCCGCGAGTGAATCCATAAAGCAAGCGGCGAGACGCCCAAGCCCACCGTTGCCGAGTGACGGGTCACGCTCTTGCTCTAATAAGTCGGTAAGACCCAGACCGAGTTCACCAACGGCCTCAGCAATCACATCGTATAAACCCATGCTAATCAGGTTGTTGCCCGTCAAGCGGCCAATGAGAAATTCAAGAGATAAATAGTTAACGCTTTTTGCCTGTTTGATCGCTTGATCGTTTTCAGTCGCCACCAAGTCGCCTGTTGTGTGCTCAGCCAATGCACGCCCTAAGGCAAGGTACCAATCGCGTTGTTGAGCGGTTTCAGGTGCGTGACCTAGCTGGGTCAAGTGTTGGACCATGCTGATTTTAAACGCACTTTTATCAAAGGCATGTTGCTGTTTTGGGGTCATGTCATAACTCTCAATAATGGAATGAAACCTTGATGGCTATTCATCCTGCCCAACTCGAGAGTAACAAACATCCTCCCACTCACAGTGACGGAAAGGAGGAGATAGCAGGGCGTAGAGAGCTGTGTCACACACCAACAGTGAGCCGCCTCTCATCAATCCTAGCATCCACATACAAGCCAGTGATCAACATCACGTTATGGGACAAAAAGCATTCGAAAAGCAGCATGAAAAGTAAGAAATCACTTTTGTTATTTTTGTGCTCCAGCGCAAATTCTATATTTTCCAGGACACATAAATGTACAAAGCTATTTTAAAGGATAGCGAAAACAAAAAACTATTGTGATATAAATCACGAATATAGGGCGTAGATGCACCATTCTAGAGCAATCAACACAAGAGTGGAGAGAGATCATAGTTTGCTATCTAGGAGTCGCATAGACTCCAAGGAGGATAAAGCAGTGTCGCGCTGAGGGGCCGGCACCGTATTTGAGGTTAAGGACAGTGTGTTATGTGGATCCCATCAAAACTTACTCGACCAGGTCGGCTTTATAACGCCATATTGCGCCCTCGGGTGCTCGATATGCTACAACAAGCGCCTCACTATAAATTAGTGATGTTCCGCTCCCCCGCCGGCTATGGCAAAACAACCATGGCCGCACAATGGCTGGCTGATCAGTCCCATGTTGGCTGGTTTAGTATTGATGACAGTGACAATGATAGCTTCCGCTTTATTAACTACTTGTTACAAGCCCTGCATCAAGCCACGCAAGAAGGCTGCGCAAACACCATTAAGCTTGCTGAGAAGCGCCAATTCTCATCGCTTCGTGCACTTTTATCCGATGTGTTTGCCGAGTTAGCGAATTTTCATGCCACCAGCTATCTGGTATTGGATGATTATCAGCTTATTGATAACGAAGAAATCCATGAAGCCATGCGTTTTTTCATCAAGCACATGCCGGATAACCTCACTTTGGTCGTCACTTCACGAGCCAACCCGCCATTGGGCACCGCGAACTTGCGTGTTCGTGACTTAATGATCGAAATCGGGAACGAATTACTCGCCTTTGATAACGAAGAGACCACCCGCTTTTTTAATCAACGCGTGGCCGATGGGGTCGATGAGTCAACCGCCAATGCCTTGTGTACCTACGTTGAAGGTTGGCCGTCAGCATTGCAACTGATTGCGATTCAAGCACAGCACCAAAAGCGTACGCTCATGCAAAGCGCGGCCTCGTGTGCCAGCTTTAACCATGCCCATCTTTGGGACTATTTAGCGGAAGAAGTGTTTGATTTACTTGATACTGAAACCCGTCAGTTTTTGATGAAAGTGTCGGTATTAGAAATGTTCAACGATGAATTAGTCTATGCCTTGACGGAGCGCGGCGACGCGTTGGGGATGCTGGAGTCTCTGAACCGCTACGGTTTATTTATTTATCCACTCGAAGGCGACAACAATTGGTTCCGTTTTCACCATCTATTTGCTGAATTTCTTGCCCATGAGCGCCAGGCTCGGATCCCACAGCAGCAACAAACACTGCATCGGCAAGCGGCCTTAGCTTGGCTCAAGCTTGAATCGCCACATCAAGCATTGCGCCACGCACGTTATGGCGAGGATGATGCCCTGTTGGCAGWTATTCTGAATCAATATGGTTGGCGGATGTTTAACCGTGGGGAGCTATCGACCCTCGAAGCGGCTATCAGCAAGCTAAATAACGAGTACTTGTACCAGTATCCGAGTTTAAGCCTACTTCGAGCTTGGCTTGCACAAAGCCAGCATCGCTATCATGAAGTGGGTGAGCTATTAGCAAGTGCAGAAAAAGCCTATCAAGCTCGCGAAATACCGCTCGACATTGATTATCAAGGCAATGCCAATGCGCTACTTGCACAGGTGGCAATTAATGCTAACGACCCAGAGCGGGCCATGCGCCTGGCTGAAAAAGCACTTGAGCAACTAGATAGCGCGAATTACCGTGGCCGTATTGTCGCGACATCTGTCGTTGGCGAGGTGAACCATGTGCTCGGCGAGCTCGATCGTGCCTTATCGATGATGCAACAAACCGAAAAACTCGCTCGTCAGCACCAAGTGTATCACCAGGCACTTTGGGCAATTTTACAACAAAGTGAAATTCTCCTGGCACAAGGCTATGTGCAAGCGGCATTTGAGCTGCTCGACAGTGCCGATCAACTCATTGAAGATCAGCAATTACACCAAGTTCCTTTACATGAATTTGCTTTACGCCTTCGCGCACAAATTCTTTGGTGTTGGAACCGTTTAGACGAAGCCGAAGCCTGTGCCTACAAGGGGCTCCAAGTGCTAGAGAATCAGCCCCCGAGCAAACATCTACACAGTTATTCCATGCTCTCCCGCGTCGCTGTTAGCCGCGGTGAACTCGACAAAGCTGCCAAGCACATTGAGCATATTGAGCATCTATTACGTGAGTCGGTTTATCATGTCGATTGGACCGCTAACGCGTCTTTATCGTTGTTACTCTATTGGCAAGCCAAACACGAACTTCCTCATATGGAGGAGTGGCTGCATCAAGCCGTTCGCCCCGCGTCGGCCTGTAATCACTTTAGCCAGCTTCAATGGCGTAATATCGCCCGGGCGCACCTCCATCTAGGTCAGTATGATCAGGCTCGCCAAGCCATTGATTTTCTCCGTCGCGAGGCGAACCAAGCCAATCTCGTGACAGATAAGAACCGAAATCTTATCGTGGAAGCGGTGCTCGCCAGTAAAGAGCATGAAACTGAGTATGCGAAAACGCAGCTTCAAGAAGCGCTTATACTCACCAATCAGACGGGTATGATGGGTAACTTTTTAATTGAGGGTGACGCTATCTCATCGCTGTTGCATGCATTGATCGAACAACAAGCGCTTGGCGCGTTAGAACGTCATCGTGCACAACAGTTACTGAAAGAAATCGCCAGCCATCAACGCTCTCGCTCAACCCACTTTGATGAAGCCTTTGTCGAAAAACTGGTCAAGCATCCAAACGTTCCTGAATTAGTACGAACCAGCTCATTGACCCAGCGGGAGTGGCAGGTACTTGGCTTGATTTATTCAGGGTTCAGTAACGAGCAAATTGCTCATGAACTAGATGTCGCCGGGACAACCATTAAAACCCACATCCGTAACCTTTATCAAAAACTCAACATTGCCAATCGCAAAGAAGCGGTCGTCACCGCCGAAAACCTCTTGCAACTGATGGGCAATTAACCTCGCACCACTACGCCCTCAGAGGTTTCTGGGGGCGTAGTTATTATTAAGTCTCAGCCTACATTTTGTGATACTTTGTTGAATTATCAAAAAATTTTCTCATCGATGTACTGAGTTATAACGCGATCACAGTTGGTGCAATTCACTTCTCAGTAAGCTTGGCCTCCCTACAACACACTAAAGGTCAACCTGATGAATTATCCTTTCTAGCTCCCCGCTGCAGGCATTCCGGCAATGGTTGAAAATCGAACACTCATGCGCTCACTTTGGCCTTAAATACCCATCATTTTTTGTGTTGATATTAACCCTAAAGTTGATCGGTCTACTCAACATTCAAGTACCGGATGTGGTACGGTATTTGTTACGAGTTGGAATACACATCACGAAATTGACACCGCCAGCCACTCACAAGTACACGAGTGTTAATGATCAATAAAGGACAAGCCAATGTTTAAGGACTTAGTCGTTGATGGACGTTACAAAAAAACACTGGATCAGTCGATACACGCTATCGTGACCATCGACGAAAAAAATAACGTTATCTATTTCAACGATGCTGCTGAATCGCTGTGGGGTTATCAACGCAATGAAGTATTAGGTCACAACGTCAAAATGCTGGTTCCAGAAGAAATTCGGGGCAGTCATGACGGGTTCATTAATCATCACCGTACGACCCAAGAGAATCGCATCGTCGGAACATCTCGCGATGTACAGTTAGAAAGAAAAGATAGAACTCGTGTATGGGTGAACATCTCGTTAAACCATATTAAACATGCTGGAAAATCTACTTACACCGCATTTGTTCACGATATCTCTGCACAAAAACAAGCTCAAGAGATTGTTAATCAAACCCTCGAGCAAGCTCTAGATGCAGTCGTGACTATCGATGGCCGTAACTGCATCACCTTTGCTAATAAATCTGCTGAGCAAATGTGGGGATACTCTCGGGACGAAATGCTAGGCCATAACGTAAAAATGTTGGTACCTGAACAACACCGTCATGAGCATGATGAATTAGTCAATCGAAACCGAAGAACCGGTATCAACAAAATTGTGGGCTCCACCCGCGAAGTCCCTTTCGTACGTAAAAATGGTGAAAACCGTTGGGGAAGTTTCTCCATATCTAAAATAGAACTTGATGACGAGATTCAGTACACCGCGTTTGTCAAAGACGTCACAGAGGAAGTTGAGCGTCGGGAAGAATTCAAAATGCTATCGATGGTAGCAGATGAGACAGATAACTCAGTCATCATTACCGATGCTGACGGCTATACCCGTTATGTTAACCAAGGGTTTGAAAAACTCACAGGTTATACAATGTCGGAAATGCGCGGCAAAAAACCAGGTACTATGCTTCAAGGGCCAGGAACTAACACCGAAACAGTCGCGAAAATCTCACAAAAACTAAAAAATCGCGAACCCTTTTACGACGAGCTCCTTAATTATAACAAACACGGTGATGCCTATTGGATATCTGTTTCTATCAATCCAATTTTTGATGATAACGGACAGTTATCTAGCTTTATTTCTATTCAAGCTGATATCACCGAAGCGAAACAACGATCACTTGAGGCAGAACGTCGATTTGATGCGATCAGTGTCAGCAATGGCATTATGCAGTGGAGTCTTGACGGTAGACCTGATTCGTTTAATTCGTACATGCTTGACCACTTACGCGCAGAAACATCGTCGAACTCAGAAATTCTAAGCAACAACCTCAAGAATAAGCTCGGAGAATCGACATTTAGCGATGTGCTCTCGGGTAAACAAATAAAAGAAGTACTGCCGTTTACAGCTGCAGACGGAAGCGAACGCCGTTTCGATACTGTCGTCGCCCCCATTTTTGACTCCGAAGGGAACCCTGTTTACCTCGTCTCCTACGGTATTGATGTGACCAATAGAGCCCAAGCTGTTGATGTAACGGAGAAGGAAATGACAAAAGTCGAAGCATCTAGCAGCGAAATACAACAAATTATTGGTGTAATAAACGGCATCGCCGAACAGACAAACTTACTTGCGCTCAACGCAGCTATTGAAGCAGCTCGGGCCGGTGAGTCGGGCCGAGGTTTTGCCGTGGTCGCCGATGAAGTACGACAATTGGCACAACGCTCTGGAGAGTCTGCAGCCGAAATTCGTCGCCTTGTCGATCAAACGAATGAACGCGTGAGGGCACTCGCTGATGCTCTTCAAAATTTAAATGGCGAAGACGACTAGTCGTCCTAGTATAAGCAGGCCTATCACTGACGATTCATCTCGGTATAATGCAGCCCTTAGCTTTTTATCGATGAATGGTATTATGATCAAGAATCTGGTCTCAACCTATCTGAAAGGGGTAGCAATGGGCGCCGCTGACGTCGTTCCTGGCGTATCTGGCGGCACCATCGCGTTTATTACTGGCATCTATACACTATTGCTGGAAAGTATTCGGCGTATTACCCCGAGCTTGTTCTCGCTCTGGCGGCGCAAAGGTTTTAAGGCCGTATGGCAACACATCAACGGCACCTTTTTATGTGTGTTATTAGCCGGAATTTTAAGCAGTATCGCAGGTTTAGCGAAGGGCATTAGTTGGATGCTGGCCAACCATCCCATCCCTCTGTGGTCGTTTTTCTTTGGTCTTATCATTGCGTCAGCACTGCATATCGCCAAACAGCTCCCCGCCCCTAAAATCACGCTAAGAACGGTACTCGCCGCGCTTATCGGTATCGGCTTTGCGTATTGGATCACCGTCGCTAATCCGTTGCAATTGACAGCCAGTCCTCTCACCGTCTTTTTATCCGGCGCCATTGCCATATGCGCCATGATTCTACCGGGGATCTCGGGCAGCTTTATACTGTTACTGCTCGGCATGTATAGCCCGATTCTAGACGCGGTACATCAAGGCCAATGGGATATGCTCGGCTTACTCGCCTTGGGGGCCATCGTCGGCTTATTGAGTTTTTCTCATTTACTGTCCTGGTTATTAGAGCGTTTTTATGCAGTAACACTCGCCTTCCTTACCGGTTTAATGTTAGGCACATTGGGTAAAATTTGGCCTTGGAAACATACTCTTACCTGGCGGACTAACTCATCGGGTGAACAAGTCCCTTTGATGCAAGATAACCTTCTACCGGGCGCGTACGAGGCAATCGTGGGACATCCGGCACAAGTTGGCCTCGCGGTGATTGCCATGATTACGGGCTTTGTGCTGGTATTACTGTTGGAGCGCTTCTCGCCTAAACAGGACTAAACCATGAATGTTTCATCCTCACGCATGCCCGTGAGTCGCCGTCTATTGATCCCTGCCAGTATCATTATGCTGGTGGCGCTTGCGTTTTTTACGCCAACTTGGCTAACCACTTTTGTTGAAAGTGAAAACAGCCCGGCATCCGCATCAACACACTCATCCGTGCTAACAGATGCGTGCGTGCTCAATCAGCAGACTTGCCAGTATAAAGGCTACCAAGCATCACTCGCTGAGCCGACGGTGCGCCCTATGAATGCAAATAGACTGACGGTCATCAGCCCCGAACCACTCGCGCGAAATACCTTACTGGTCAAGCTCAAAGGCGTGGAGATGAACATGGGTGAGTACCGGCTTGCGCTCAACAAAACCGATGAGCAAACCTACCAAGGAGAATTAATGTTGCCCGTCTGCACAGAAGATAGCATGACATGGGTAGGCACGATTACGCTGGATAACGAAGCAAAAAACCATTTCCCCATTAAAGTACGCATGGAGCGATAATGAGTAAAAAAGCTTGGCTAGTCGCCATTATTGCCGTTTGTGTTGGCTTAGGCGCACGCGCCCTTTATGACAATTACCAACAAACACAACAACAAGCGCAAGCTGGCGCGTTGCAGTCCGATGGCCAGCCTTTCAACCTATATAATGTTGACGATCCCCGACCAAGGATTGTTTATTTCGGCTACACCCATTGCCCTGATGTATGTCCAACATCACTTGCGGTTTTGTCGGCGGCATTAAAGTCGCTGCCAGAGTCGACGCAAAAGGCGGTATCGCCTGTATTTATCACGCTGGATCCAAAACGTGATACCAGCGAAAAAGCCGCCGAGTACGCGCATTTTTTCCATCCTCTAATCACAGGCGTCAGCGGCTCCAAGGCGCAAATTGATCAACTTGCGAAACGCTATGGTGTGTTGTATCGCATTACCGAGCTGGAAGACTCTGCCATGGACTACGCCGTTGACCATAGCTCTTTTTTCTACTTTCTCTCGCCTGATGGTGAGCTTTTGGAAAAAATCCCACACACCTTAAACCCCGACATGCTGGTCGCCGCCGTTCAGCGGGTAACTGATAACAATAAGGAATAACAATGAAATTTCTCAAGCCTTTTATTGCCGCTATTGCTTTTATACTGGCTCCCCTAGCGCATGCGCATGGCGAATTTTTTCTTCATGATGCTTATGCGCGCGCGAGTGCTCCTGGTGCGCCCAACAGTGCGGCCTTTATGGTGTTGGATAACCAAAGTAAGGTGCTAAAACGAGTGGTGAGCGCCAGCACACCAGCCGCCAAACGGGTTGAACTGCATGAACACGCCATGGTGGATGGCATGATGGAAATGCGTCAAATCGCGCAAATTTTAGTGCCGAAGGGCGAGCAAGTTATTCTAAAGCCGGGGGGCTTGCATGTGATGCTCTTTGACTTGGTAAAACCTTTAGAGGTTGGGGAACATATTTCACTGACATTAACCACCGCTGATGGCCACACGCTAACCAAGCAAATTCCGGTAAAAACCGTCATGGCTGGCATGAAACATCACAGCGGTAGCGAATAAGAGGCAGTAACGGCCGCCGTAAGACTGTACAAAAACAGTCAAAAAAGGCGAAAGCGGTCATCTCGTGTTAACTGCGTCAAGGTATGATAGCTAAGTGAAGGGTTGGCAAGCAAAATCTCTTGTTAGCGTCTAAGGTTAGGTGTGGTCACGTCTAAGCGTGATACTCCTAACGTTATGACGATTTTAAACAACAGTCGAGGTTATCTATGAAAATCCGTCCAATGGCTCTAGCTGCGGTCGTATCAAGTGTTTTATTGATGGGCTGTACCAATACCACCGCATTACAACAAAGCGTCAATGATTTATCGGCAAAGGTCGACGCGCTCTCCAATGACGTTTCAATGATGAAAAATGACGTTAGTGAGACGAAAAACACATCAGGCATGGCCTATGATGAAGCCAAACGTGCGAATAAGCGCATTGATAATATGGCGCAGTCATACACAAAATAAGCTTTTAACAACGCTTACTCATCGTTGAAATAAATAGACGCCAAATCGGTAAGCTATCTTAATAAACGGCGCACGATGCGCCGTTTGTTATTTTTTGACTCCAGGGCGATTGACTGACGGGACGAACGTATCTGCTTGAGACGTAAATTGTTGTTCTATTTGTCGCCACATTTTCTGTTGTGCTGGCGTGAGAGAAGCCACCTCAATCGGGAGCCCCTCTTGTACCACTAAAGCCGCTCGGTAACGCTGTGTTGACAGGCCAAAGTGCTTAAATAAAGATAAAATCCTTGGATCCGGTGCTCGGGTGATGCGTTTATCCGCCTCATCAAGCGTGTCAGAAAGCGGGCGATGCGCCTCAACCATTACACGTCCATCAGGCTCAAGACTCACTTTAGTCGGTGTATCAATAATACGCACAGGCGTACGAACATCCACTGCATCAAATAACCAAGCAATGTCATTCGGCCGCAAGCGAATACAGCCTGCACTGACCCGTAAGCCAATCCCAAACGATTTATTGGTCCCGTGGATTAAATACTCACCATGCCCATAACCCAAGCGTAACGCATGTTTACCCAGGGGGTTATCAGGGCCGGCGGGTACCACATCGGGCAAGCTGATTCCGCGCGTTTGTCGGTATTCATCTTTAATGCTCTGAGGCGGGGTCCATGTCGGATTTTTTCGCTTTTGACTAATGAAGGTATCCATTTTTGGCGTATCTCGCCCAATCCGTCCAATACCAATGGGAAAGATATGAACACGCCGACGGGTGTTTTTTTCTGTCGATGAAAGAGGCTCTCCGGTTTCGGTAAACGCGGCATCCTGCGCGGGAAAGTAATAAAGGCGAAGCTCAGCCAAGTTAATCACAATCCCTTCATGGGGCGGTTTCGGCAATAAGTACTGCTGAGGTAAACGTATCAAGGCGCCCGCTTCAGGTAAGTAGGGATCCACACCTGGGTTCAGCGCCAATAGCGCTAAAAAACCGACATTATACTGTTTGGCAATGGCTTCAAGGTGTTCGCCCTCTTCAACCTGATGTGTTTCAAGGGATCCGACTAACCGACTTCCGTCCGTGGGTAACAGGTAACTCGCAGCCTGTCCAGTGGGTATATAAAGTATCCACAGCAGCAACCCTACCCGTGTCGAGAGCCGAATCATTGGCCCACGCATCGATAGGCAGTGACTAAAAATAAACACGCGCCCCAGCTGCTCCTTGATATTCACGCTTGGTTTTCCTCTCAATACCGATGACACCCGTCTATCTATCAATAACTTCAAACCCCTGTTTTTCACCAACCTAACACCAAATAGGCTCGCAACAAAAAGCAAATTCTTGCCGGACCTAGGTGCTGCGAGCCGGTCGTTAGCCGCTGGCGTAAAATGGTATACGATGAGAAAGTGCGCACAAAGTAGCGTTTCTCGCTGATTTTTTGGGTGATTTAAGTGATATACTGCATACTTTGATCAGGGCGATTTGGCCACAAACGCTGTGTCGATGTTTTGGTAGGAGTAAAACGTTTTTGTTAGATGATCTGGTCTCGCTGGCACTGCGCCAGTTTCAGCAAGATTGTGTCAAGCTGTGCGAACATCACTATCCGACAGTTCACAATCGAGGCATGCGCGATACGCATATGGGTAAAGCGTTAGCGCGTCGCTTGATGCGTGTGCTTGAAGCGCATGATAGACCGGCACAGTTTCATCTTCTCGACGACACTCGCCCTCATAGCCAGACCGTGTACAAACTCCAGTTAGATGGCAGCGCGATTTATATCCTTGCGCACCGCTTACTCAGTGGCAATAATGCCTGTCGAGACGCGTTAGTTCGTGATGTAGCTTGGCTACTCAACAACGGTATCACTGACCCTTCTGAGCCTGGACGCGTGATCATTGTGAGCGATCACTGGATTGACCGGACGAACGCGAGTAAAGCCGTTCCCTCATGGTGGTTAGGCCACCAGCCCATTCATGCCGATGCCTATCGAGCGCAAGGTATTCGCCTCGTAACTGCAACCACTAGCCTCTCAGATGCCATTTCTCCCCTCGGATTAACCGAAGGACGCTATCGTATCTTTCATCCTCTATTTCGGATAAAAGACAGCCTACCACTGCACAAATACTTGCTCATGACAGCGACTTTTTCGCTTGGCATCGAAGAGCACACGACGGTTTAACCGGGCTTGTGCCATATCGATTTAAAGTCAAACCACCCCACGGCATTAGACGCGACATCTTGTAAATCTGGCGTCGCCATGACTCCCATCCAAATATGGAATAACGGGATCATCTGGTGTTCAACCAGGCAACGCGCCAAGGTTTCAGCACAATGATCATCTTGTGTTTCACGCCAACGTCGTGTTTCCGTCTCTATCTTGGTAACAAGCGCATCCGTACAGGCATGTAACACCAAATCATGCGTACCAAGCCAGTTGAATAACCCAACCTGTCCGCGCTCACCGAAGCTCATCGCGCCCAACCAAATATCAATTTTGCGACTGTAACGACCACTAAAATATTCCGCCGGAGATAGCGCTAAAACATTCACCGTGATGCCCTCTTCAGACAAATGTTTGGTTATGGCTTGCGCAATCAACGGGTATAAGGGGTGGTCTGATAAATACGCGACTGTCAAAGAAGTCGGGCCCGGCGCGGTCAGCTCACGCTCCGCTTGCACATAATGCATCCAGCCTGGCATTAATCCATACGCGTTGAATAATCGATACTCCCCCATGCCGTGCGCGGCTAAGCGTGGTAGCAGTTGCAGCGATGACAACTTGGCGTGTAAGTATTCTCGCCACGCTGGCTGTTTGGCGAGCCCATCGCGACAATTAAGCAACAGATATCCGGCCCCCTGATCCATTTCGAGTTTTTGACTCAACGTCGTCTGATGACTTGCCAGTCGCTCGGGTGTGAGCGTGGTACTTGGTGTGAGATAACACATGGCTGCTTCGTCGAATACCATAATTTGGATCTCATCGGTCAGTGCGCGATAGCCAAAGTAATCGTCAAACGCTTCCAGCACCAAACGATGCGCTTGCCGTTCAGCCACGCGATACGGGCCTGTCCCCACAGGCTGATAGGCAAATTGCTTATCATGATCACAATCAGCAGGAAGAATTAAAGCTTCAGGGAGGGTGAGCGCATGATCGAAAAGAGGATCCGGGCAAGAGAGGTGAATATCAATCATTCTTGGCCCAGGTGATGTCACACTTGCCACATGGGCGAAAAAGCGCCGAGTCGCGAGGTTGGAAAGACTAGCAATGACATCATGCTCCGTCATCAAGCGCCCATCATGGAACCGGACACCCGGTCGTAAGTAAAAGCGCCATTGGCTTGCGGATATGGCATCCCAATGATGCGCTAAATCGGCAACGACAATGCGATCATTGCCCCGATAGCGCACTAGGCCGTTAAATATTTGTCCCACCAAGTGCTGTTCTGAGCGGCGCAGTGGTCCACGTGGATCAAGTTCTTCTAATTGACGGTAATAAGGCAAACGCACAATTTGACGGCCATTTTGCGTACTCGGCCCCATTTGCTTTTGAATCAAGGTGACCAGCTTGGTGGAATCGTGATCCAAGCAGGCTAAAGCCTGATCGATTTTACCTTGTGTAAGCCATTGCGCCGCCTGCTCTTCGCGCAATGCCGATTCACTGCGTAAAAAGGTTAAACGTGACAACTTGCCTCGCCCAACAGAGGGTTGCCATGTTAACCAACCATGCTCCTCTAACTTACTCAAGACCATCCGCGCATTGCGCCGCGTGCACACGAGGATATCGGCGATCGCTTGTAACGCTGTATCTGTATCTTCGCCGTTAAAGTGGTGATAAAGGCGGGTAAATTGTGCACGCAGTCGCTGACCAGACATAAAAGAGGAACTCAATCATCGAAATAAATGGGATTTCTATTTCCTATTTTACGCAACTCAGCACATGACGTCTGCTCATATTTAAATCACTCACACTTAAGCTGTGATCTCTAGCAGGCTATATTGGCGGGCATTGGCGAGGGGCGGTTTGTTCTAGACGCCGACTCGGTTATGATACGTTTCCTTTGTAGGCAATGAAAAGGGTGTTTATGAACGCGCCGGCAATTATTTCCCATTTTGATATCAAACAACGTTGGATGGCTTGTCATGTCAAACAAGCTCAGTTTCCAACCAAAGAAAGCCTCACCGGCTATGATATCTATCACGCCGCCACTCAGTCACCTGAACCCTTCGTTATGCCTGCGGCCCCAGCCACTCATCCATTAACGCTTTACTGGATTGATAGCCATCCACTAATGATCCAATACGCCAAGCTTCAAGCCAAACAGTGGCCAGAATCAGATCATGCAAACATGCTGGCATACTTCGCACAATTAGCGCTTCAAGATGGCGTAGAAGTCGCTGAGGCCGGCGTTTCTTTATGCATTGGCACCCAAAATGGTGAAACCTGCGCCGCCGCCATGCGGGTCGACACTCAAGAAAACGGCCAGCCGATAAGCGGTATTTATGATCTGATTGCACCCACTGACGACGCCCGCGCACAACTTCTACGCGCAATGATGGAGGCGACTGACGACAACCGCCAATGGGTGATTGCGCGTTAAATCTGATGCTTAAGCCGCTTGACGACGCTCGTAATTAAACGAGCACTTCACGGGAAAGAGAGTGTTGTATGTGGGAGAAGAAAGCGAGGGTTTCTGTGACCACTTCTAAGTTAAGAAGTGCCCTCTATGAAGGTTCTGGACAAAAGTTTCTCAGAATGGGCACGTGAATTTTAAAAGTCGAATTACTTGAAGTATGGCAAGTTAACGAGCTTACCACTCTTGTGATTATAGGAACGTTTAGCTTGGATTGAAGTATGTTTTATATGAAAAATTGATAGGAAGAAGCTTCAAGTGTTATGATGTTAAGTAGCTTCGTAAGCCTCTGACAGGGTGTGTATTTTGGTTGATTCAATAAAAATATGGCTGACTTCTAAATCGTGGTTTTGGAAATCTAAAGCTAAGTATACAAGGGTGGGTTTTCTTCTAGTTCGGACTCTATACAAACAACGAGCATCTTTTACTAGAACTAAGAACAGCACTACAATTCTAGGCTCCATTACCATTGTAGGTTTAAAGAGCCTTAGCGGAGTGATTCTCGCTTTGACTATTCTAGGCTTGTTTGAGAGTTATATTAGAGCAAACACAAATATTTTGGAGCCCCTTAGTAAAAAGCAAATAGAGTTTAATATCAACCAGCTCAGATTGTATGCGCAACTGCTTACCACCATATTTTCAATATACTTCGCATCAATAAGTATTATATTAAGCACAGGCTACACTAAACTTCGGCGTGATATTATTCAGCTTCTCACGACTGAACAGGTTGGTAATGTATATTCACGTGTTTTAGTCTTCTCGGCCATCTTTTGTCTCACCGCCACCACGCTAGAATCCTATGGCATTGTGCTAGGGGTTTCAGTTTATACCGTAGGAACATTTTTAACATTTATAAGCTCACTTGCGTTGTTCCCTTTAGGTCAACGGCTGTTCAACTTCTTCAATCTCAATCAATTGGCTACTAGTGAAGTACTACCTAGAATAGCTCACCATATAGAGAATGCAGCTAAGTCTAACAATTCAGTTTCTCTATCCAATCATCATTCAAAAGAAGCTCGCTTAGCCTTTAAACAGCTATGCTATATCGACGAAGAGATGAAAAGTGAAACAAAAAAACTTAATGATAACTTGCCTCAACTTAGCCATAATTATTCAGCATTGTTACAACACTACCTGCATAACAAACATCGTATCGCTCATACAAGCTATTGGTTCCCAAGGAGAAAAAAACATAAGCAATGGTTCTATGCCGGAGATAGCGCCACCCATACTGCGTTACAAACAAGTAGCCAATTAGCAACAGAAGATGAAACAGACTATCAATGGTTAGAGAATGAGATTATTGATAGGTTAGCTAAGCATATAGAGCTAGCATTTGCGACCGATGATTTTATGTTAGGACTAAACCTCCTAAGTCAACTATCATCTCGAATATCAACTTATTCAGAACAATTTCAGTTCTTAATAGGAATGCAGGAAATTCAAAAAATACAGTCAGTTATAGAAACTTCTTTTGCTTCCATAGAAAAAATTGAGAATGAACCAGAGGAACTAATTCTATTGATTGGGATAGCTGACACATGGGCTGCATTAGGAAGCACTCTTTGCCTTGAGACAATGAGGCGTATGTTTATATTCGAGGAAGAGCTAAAGCACTTCTTTGATACCGACATATGGACAGGTAAAACTATAAAATATCTACCTTCTTTCCTGCAAGTAGAGTTAAATGTTATCGTAGAACACATCAAATTTGAACAAAGAGTTGAAGGTCAGCGACTATCAAAGCCTAAGTATGTCCAACAATTGGCAGTTCAAAAAGTTTTAAATCATTACGCAAAGGTACTTCAGGAAATCAGCAACTATTATGCATTTACGACTCCGAACTTTGTAAATAAACTATCAGAAATGCATATGAAAGAAGCTGCGACTCAAGTAATTTTGGCAAATCTTCACAATTATTGGAAGTTACCTAGATGGTTCGAAGACATATCTCATCAAATTGATAGATACAGAGAGTTTGAACATTACTCCGAAAAGCAGTACTTATTTCCAGAAATAAACATTGATGCTTTTAGAGAGCAAAACGCCAAAGCACGAGATGAAGCAATAGGGATGCTAGGTGAAGCTAGTATTGTTGGACATATTTTCAGGCAAGAACAAAATGATGAACTCCCAGATTATTTTGGGCACATATACTTCGAACTCGCCGAAGCTTGTATTGATGCACTTGAGCAGAATAATGAGGATAAGTTAAGTAAATCCATTCCAATGTTCATGCTACTAGCTTTTATGGCTTCCGACTATAAATTCTTAGATCCCAAACTCGATATAAATGATGAGTTTCGATTACATCTAATTTCAACTGTATTGAACGATATAATGTCAGTTGTAGGATTTTCTATTTTATATGGAGCTTACTTCGAGAATTCGAAACTATCCGAAATGGCACTTGGCGAGTTCAATAAACGGATTAATAGGGTTCCAACCAAGAAGCAATATTTGGAGAGGATGGTACGGCTTTCAAATCCTCGTTCGTTTAGTGAAAGTGTATCCCCAAGAGATATGATTCGTTTCAACTGGAAATCAGCTTTTGAAAATCGCACAAGGCAAGATGGGTATGGAGACCAAATGGATATGAATAGAGGGAAAACCCATAAAAGCAAAATAATTAGAGCGTTTCTTAGCAACTCATTTTCGGATGCTTCTCATCTATTTATTGCTCTACATATCCTTCCGCAGCTTGGCTCTGTTGATTTCGAAATAGGGCATGATATTTCCTCACTCAAACGTTCGTTAGAAGATACTGAAGACAGTGAAGAGGATTACCTATGAAGCTTGTTAAAGGGAAGCCAGAACATCATTTTCATTTCGATACAGAAAATATAGGGCTCTTAGAAAGACTTTTCATTAGTCCTTTGAGAAAAGGAGAGGGCTTCTACCGAGGAATGTTTAATCAAGATTTTTCTCAAATATTTAAATCATTTCATCGAAGACATGAAGAACTTTTCCGTATAAAGTCTAATAATGACGTGCTAGCTGACAAATTACTTGGAAATATCAAAGGGAGACGTAGGCATCATTGTTTAGACGATACTTTACGTGATTGGGTGGAGGAAATTGCTCAAAAATTAGTGCGTTTGAAAAGTGCACGCTACTTTCTTCATGAAGACGAAGAAAAAAACGAACTACATGTAGTGCCTTTAAGCTCAGTTAATCTGTTCCAGTTCTTGAATATATGCATCCAGTATTTGCCAAATCGACGAAAAGAGCATTGGAATAGTGATGGAGAGTTACTACCAGCAGAGCTACGAATCTTAGATACGAGTAAACTTATTCGAATTGATATTCCCAGTGCCACTAAGCAACTTTTGTTAGCGCAAAATAGGGTATTGACCGCTTTAGATAAGCACCAATATGACAACACTTCATTTTTTCCCGAGCCCACATATAAGACCCCCATACCAAGAAGCGATTTTGACTTTAACTATTGGGTCGATACGCAAGATAAAGCACTGTATCGAGCAACGAGAGATACTGGCTGGACTGGTAGAAAACATGATTCATCGAAGCGTTCAGATTTTTTCGATTGCTATCGTTTGCTCCGCTTTAAAAGAAACCAATTGATACTGCGCGACAACATACTGTTCCAATTAGGAAAGGAGCTGACAAGAGTTGGACAGCAGTACAATCCTGAGTTTGAGGTTGTAATTTCCCCTACTAATGCTTTGCCTAATATCGCTGAACTGGACAAATTGAAAGAGCAACTATCACAAGAAAAAGTTAGCTTCACCGACATCATTAACTTTTGTTACGAACGTAAAAGGACTTCTTAATGAAATATTTCTAAATTAATTAGTCTAAACGCATCGTACGCCCACGACTTGTAGATACAGCTAGATTAGAAAATCTAAGGCATTTTTGTCTTAGCGCATCTGAGAGGACTCTCTTCGGTAAAATGGAAAGGGGCAAAAACAATTTAAGCAACCTATAGCTTGCTCCTAGTTACCAGCTTGAGATAAGGGGAAAACAGCCAGGCTGGTGGCCTGACTGTTTGGGTTGAGGCAGGTTATATCCGCTTTAAAGGCTTAACCACGCTGTCTAAGCCTTCGACCTTGAGTGCCAAGCACAATTGCATCAAGTCACCGAGCTCGCCGTCGGGGAATTCCGCTTTGTTTTGAAACCACAGCAAGTATTCTTCAGGCAGATCAATCAATACACGGCCGGCGTATTTGCCAAACGGCATGGGCATATTGGCCAATTTAATCAGTTGCGCTTTGTCCATGAAGCGATCCTACCCGATTACGCTGTGGCTTGCTGGGTGCTATCACGTTGCTGAGCAATCATCTCAAGGAGCATGGTTTCTCGTACCAACGATTGGCCCGCTTTGTCGCTGTTTGCCATCACCGCTTTGTTATGCGCAATCGCGTGATTCAAACGTACCCATACCGGGCGCATCCCATTATGTCGCTCATAATGTTCAAATGTCGGCGTTCCAAGCTCACGATCCACCTGGCAATAAAAACAGTAAGAGAGCATGTGCATCACATCGGCGCCGTCGCGATGCCAAGGACGATATTCCTCAAAACAGCCAAACGGTTCAATATCCCGGATACCTCGAGCACCCGTCTCTTCTTGCAGTTCGCGGATCATGCCTTGCTTTTGGGTTTCCCCTTGGTCAATTCCGCCACCGGGTAACGAATAATCATCATAGCGTGCGGTATACATCAGTAAGATCTCATCACCCTGCAAAACAATCGCGCGTGCTGCATCACGCTTGATAACGGTTTTACTCTCTAGCGGTAGCACCCGCTCATCGGTATGTTTGGCAATAATCTGCATAAAACGCTCAGAAAGATAGATATTAAGCGCGAGAGTATATCACACATAGCACATCACAGAGCTACTGGTCTTGTCCGCACAGAAACTTAATTTTCTCCGCATTTAAATAGCGTGTGTACGCCCTTTGAGCAATACTGTTTCCGATATTCATATCGGGATGATGATGCAGGAAGGGCAATCTAGGATGTTGCAAAAAATTGGTATACAGCAGCTAACCCTTGGTATGTATGTTGAACAAATCGAAACTGAACACTCCCGCACACGCATGGCAAAGCCTGGCTATGTGCGTCGACCTGAAACGATTGAAAAGCTGCGTCAAAGTGGGGTGCAGCATATTTGGGTTGATGCGGACCAACTGTTAAACCTGGATGAGATCCACTACAAAGGTCCATCAAAAGAGGGAAAATATGCTTCAACGGGAGTAGACATCGACAAAGCTCGCGCACTAATCGACACATCTAAACAGCAACTAGGGCGTCTGCTACACGATATTTATGCTGACAAGCCTATCGATATGACGCCTATCGAGGATTTAGGGCTCAGTATTGTTGATAATATTTTTGAACGACAGCACGCCGTTACCTGGATCAGTGGTATTCGAGATAAAAGTGCCTACTTGATGGAGCACTCGCTTAACGTCGCGTTTTTGCTGGTTAATTTTGGTAAGCATTTAGGATTCGATCACCATACTTTACAAGAGTTGGCGGTGGGTGGAATTGTGCACGATATTGGCAAAGTTCTGGTCGCCGATGAGGTACTTAACAAACCAGGAAAACTGACAGCAGACGAATTCGACCACATGAAGCTTCACCAAGTCTTTTCTCAACCGGTGTTAGACAGTATTCCCGATTTATCGCAAACCGCACGTGATGTCAGTTTGATGCATCATGAAAAGCTTGATGGCAATGGCTACCCTAACGGATTACAAGGTGAAGAAATACATACGATTGGCCGCATGAGTGGCATTGTCGATATCTATGATGCGCTCACCGCCGATCGTTGCTATAAGCGAGCCATGTCACCGTCAGAAGCGTTTAAAATCATGATGGGACTGACTCCGTTTCATTTGGATCCTACTTTGTTGCGTGCGTTTATTCAGTGTATTGGCTTTTATCCGATTGGTTCGTTAGTGGAACTTGTCGATGGGCGTATTGGTTTAGTGTGGCAAGAGAACCTTGATGACATCACGCGTCCAGTTGTGAAAACCTTCTACTCCGTGCGCAGTAACCATTTTCGCGAGGTGGAGTATATCGACTTGGGTAGGCGCCACGATTTGCGCATCGCACGCGCGACCAGTGAAGGGGCACTAGATATCTGTGTCGACGCATTTCGTTAATCCTGTGACGTCGCAGGCGCTTTTGCGTATACTGCCCCGCCTCAGTGACCATTTTGGCCAAAGGTTGTTTTGGCCAAAGGCTGTGTTTCACCAAAGACTGTGGCTTTGCTAAATAAACGATAGAGAGAAAACAATGAGAGTATGCGCGGTTGATCTAAAAGGCAACGAAGCCAACCTGGTATTGCTAGATAGCGAGAATGACCTTTTTTCGGTACCTGATTGTCGAGCAAAGAAAATCAATGTGCCATCACCCGAATCACAAGAAAGCATTCAACATTTCCACCGCACCATGAGCAAGCTGGTCGAAGACTATCAAGTAGAAACGATTGTGATCCGCGAGCGTCAAACTAAAGGTAAATTCGCCGGAAGCAGTGCGGGCTTTAAAATGGAAGCGGTCTTGCAGCTTATCGATGGGGTTGAAGCAGAAGTGCTGCCTAATAACATCATGAAGCAAACACTCAAACGCCACCCGATCGATGTCAATCTAAAAGAATTGGGCTTAAAGCAGTTTCAAGAGCATGCGTTTTTAACAGCCTGCGCCTATTGCAATCAAGATAAGAAATAATCATCGACCACAGGGATGTGTCATGCCAGTTATCCGATATCCATCGCCATTAGGCATGCTGACATTAGAAGCGGATACCAATGGGCTCACGGGGCTATACTTGCCTCGCCGAGCACCGTCATCCTCAGCGGCAAGCATCGCGCCCGACGGTGACCCCATACTGGATGAAGCATGCCGTCAACTGGATCAATACTTTGCAGGAAAGCGGCAGGCATTTTCTCTGCCACTTGCCCCGCATGGTACATCGTTTCAACGCCGTGTGTGGGCCGCTTTGCAAACCATTCCGTATGGGCACACTGCCAGCTATCAGACCATTTTCAATGCCATCGGCAATCCAAAAGCCAACCAAGCGGTGGGCGGTGCGAATGGCAAAAACCCGATTTCTATCATCATTCCTTGCCACCGTATCATTGGCCGCCAAGGGCAATTAATTGGCTACGGAGGCGGCCTCGCGGCCAAACAAGCCTTGTTAATCTGGGAAGCGACTGGCGAATGGCCAACCAAGCTCCCCAGTCCGCAAAGTGGTAAAGAGAAAGCCTTTGTCGCTTAGCTACGCTGCTAACGCTTTTATCAGTCGCTCTGGGGTAAGTTTAAAACCGCAGTGCAGGTAAAAGCTTTGCGCATCGGCTTTGTGATAACTCGGGACCACTTCAATCTGATCACACCCTCTTGCCAGTAAATAGGTCTCCGCGGCACTGAGCAACTGTCGGCCGAGGGTCATATCCCGAAAGTGCTCATCTACCATAATGGTGCTGATACGCCCTAAATGGTTGGATTTATCCAGTTGTAAGATCACGTTGAATGCCACCACGCCTGCCACCAATCCACAAAGCTCAGCGACTAATACGTTGGCATCCTCGGCGTGAATCAGATCGGTGAGCGTTTTCTTCATTTGACGCCACGGAAGTGGGTCAGGCTGACAGCGCTCACACAAAGCGCAAATAACATCAATATCGTGAAGGGTTGCCGGTCTAATCATAGTGTCTTCCTTGGTTGCCGAAGATAAGTCTCTAACATTTGCTATGGGCTAGGCCGTTGCATGGTAGCCCAGCCCCAAAACGATAAAGCGACGATTACTGTGCCTGTGCCATTTGCCCGCCTTTGACACGTGAAAGGGTGACACGACGGTCAAAGAAAAAGCCCTCATTGTTGGCGTGATCGGCCAGTGGCTGACTGTCGCCATAGGCAATCGTCTCTAACTGATTCGCGCTAACCCCGACTGACACCAAGTAATCTCTTACCGCCTGTACACGGCGCTCAGACAGATCTTGATTGTAAGATTGACGACCGCGCGGGTCTGCATAACCGGCTAATTGCCACTGTGCCTCGGGCATTTGTTGGATAAAATTCGCTAATTCATCCAGCTGAATCATAAAGTGAGGTTCAATCTCGGCCGAGCTGGTTCGAAACTGAATATTCATCGCCAAGTCTATGTCCTCAATAGAATGTTGCTCTGCACGCAGGCGGGCAAGCTCTAACTGCGCCTCATTATATTTTTGCGTGACAAGGCTCAGTTGCGTATTTTTCGCATTCATGGTTTCAATCGTATCTTGCTGCTCAGTCGCAAGGGTTTCAAAACTCGCATTTTGCCCCATCACTGTGCCTATGATGGCGCCAGCCACCGCACCGACCGGTCCTGCGACCACTGCACCAGCAATAGCGCCGCTGCCCATACCGATCAATTCTGGCTTTTTGTCTCGCTCGACTTGCGTGGCGGCCATGCCTTGTGGTGTTGCAACAACAAACATAGAAACCACAAATACAGAATGTGTGAGTGCTTTTTTAATATCCATAGTGTTCTCGTCCTCGAAAGAGTGGGTGTTGTGCCGTGCTGGCAATGAGGACATTAAAACAAGCGGATCAGGCAATTTACGGCTATAAAAATGGCAATGTGACGATCAATAATGGCAAAAATATGGCAATTGCGCGGAATCCGGCAAAAGGGGTTTTCTCTGCGCTGAGTTTGGGTATAGTCACTGCAACACTCGTGACCTATCCCGTACCATGAAGCAGATAGCAATTGTTGAAGATGAAGCCGCCATTCGCGATAACTATGCCGATGTGATTCGTCGCCAAGGCTATCAGGTTAATACCTACGCCGATCGTCCATCCGCCCAAACCGCTTTTGCGCAGCGGCTACCTGATTTAGCCATTATTGATATTGGTTTGGGCAATGAAATTGATGGCGGCTTTGCGCTATGCCAAGCATTACGCGCACTATCAGCGACCGTGCCCATTATTTTTCTGACCGCGCGTGATAGTGATATCGATACCGTGGTGGGATTGCGGATGGGAGCAGACGATTATTTAACCAAAGATGTGTCGCTCCCGCATTTGATGGCGCGTATTGCCGCTTTATTTCGCCGTAGCGATCTCTTAGCACAAGCACCGTCGACAGAAGACAAACGCTTGCAATCTGGGCCGCTCTATCTCGATCTTGATCGTATGCGTGTGTACTGGCATGACCAGCTGATTGATCTTACCGTGACTGAATTTTGGATGGTCCATGCCCTGGTTAAACGCCCGGGACACGTGAAGAGCCGACAAGCTTTAATGGATGAGGCACATGCTGTTGTGGATGACAGTACCATTACCTCGCACATTAAGCGGATTCGGAAGAAGTTCATGGCTATTGATAACCAGTTTGACTGTATTCGAACGGTCTATGGCATGGGGTATCGCTGGGATGAGGCACCAATATAATGGCAAGATGGCGTCGGCTGACTCAAGGTTTATGGCCTTATTTGGTCGGGATCCGGACTAAAATTGTCGTGCTCTCTAGCTTTTTATTGCTCTTGCCTTACCTGGGTTATCAATATGTCTGGGAGATGGAAAGCGTCTTACGTCAGGGCCAAGAACAAACTCTGATGGGCACAGCTCGCGCATTTGCAATGGGGATGAACGACCGACCAGCACTTTTCACTCATCGTCACTCACCAACGCGCCTCGATCCAGGTAAAGATTTGCATGCTTTTCGGCTTACCCACCCCATTACTCTGGATGGTGATCTACACGAGTGGCAACGCTATCAGCAGCATCAGCGCAACTATCAGCGTGACGGGTTAATTTTCAATCAACGCCCCTATCACAGCGAGCAACTATCCCTGTCGGTACTGACAGCAAGCAATGACCACGCCGTCTACTTAGCGCTCGATATTGTCGATGCGACCCCCACCCCTTCGCAAGATCAGAGCGATCTCACCAGTCAGGATCATCTTATTGTTGCACTAACCTCTCCCCAAGGCGCGTTTTACCGCGTGGCCCTCAGCCAAGATCCGCGCTCACGCGATGCTCATGTGACACATTTAGCAAGTGGATTGCCTGTAAAGTCCAATCAACATGAAACTGAGGGGCCGACGCAACCTTTACCCATTGCCGCCAAATGGCGTACGACAGACACTGGCTATCAGGTTGAGATAAAACTTCCATCAGATTGGGTGGGTCAACAACTCGGGCTGGCCTACTACGATCTGGACGATAGTTTCGAGCGCCCATTACGTGCCATTATTGGCACAGCCTCCACACGCACACCGACGTCACTTGGCAGTTTTATGACCCCCTCTGCCGCGATTCAAACTCTTATTGAACGCATGAATAATGACGCGTCGCGCGTTTGGGTCGTAGATACACATAGCCGAGTGCTTGCTAAAGATGGCGATATCCAAACCTCAAACGGTGTCTGGCAGTCATCATCGGCGCCACAAACGCGCCACGGATTGATTGCTTGGCTTACCGATACGCTGCTCCGCCCTTGGTACGATCGCTTGTTAGTGACACCACCTGATCATTTTATCGATGCGATGCAACAAGCTTCTATTTACAAAGGTGTACAGGCACAGCAGGCACTACAAGGGCGCCCTTATGCAGGGTGGCGCAGTTCGGATGATGGCCAAGCCATGATTCTCTCCGCCGCCTATCCCATTTGGCTCAACAATGACGTCGCGGGCGCGGTGATCGTTGAAGAAACCACCAATGGCATTCGCAGTTTACGTAATGACGCTCTCGAAACGCTTTTCTCGGTGATGCTCGCGGTGATCTGCACGGGCGTTTTATTGCTGTTGTTATTTGGCTCGCACATTGCTAAGCGTTTACGTCGCTTACAACATGAAGCGGATCACGCCATTGACAGCCAAGGACGCGTCACAGGCGCCATCACAACCGCAGACAGCCAAGATGAAATTGGTCGCCTGTCACGCACCATGGCCGATATGGTCGGACGCATTGCTGGCTATAATCAGTATCTAGAAAAAATGGCCTCGCGCCTGTCCCATGAGTTACGCACGCCCATTGCCGTCGTACGATCCTCGCTTGAAAATATGGCGTACACCCAAACCGATCCCAGCCAGCTTACTTATATCAATCGCGCTCAAGATGGGGTTCAACGCCTTGCCGGCATTTTATCAACCCTGACCGAAGCGACGCGTCTAGAACAAAGCTTTGACAACGCCGATAAAGAGCCTGTTAACCTCAATGCACTGCTAGACGGATGCACTCAAGGGTATCGACTGGCGTATCCAGAAAAGACGTTCGCGCTGACGCTCCCTGAACAGATCATCACGCTTGAAGGTGTCCCCGATTATTTGGCGCAGTTGCTCGACAAATTGATCGCCAACGCGGTGGAATTTGACGACGGTGCGGCGCCCATTACGCTTGCGCTTAGCGTGCATGCTGACAAGGTGACCATGACCGTCACTAATACCGGGCCACTGCTTCCGAGTGATATGCGCACACAGCTCTTTCACTCTATGGTGAGTGTCCGGCCCGCTCATCACGGCGCCGATAAACCTCATCTCGGTTTAGGGCTCTATATCGCGCGTCTTATTGCCGATTTTCATCAAGCTCAACTCACCGCGGCTCACCGTCCGCAACAAGATGGCGTGACACTGTCACTTACATGGTCAATCACACAGATAACAATCCATTGATTGATCTAAAACGCATTGGCCCCAATACTGAACCGAACAACCTCATCGCGATCAGAGCCAATTCATTAGCCTGGTGGCGAATAAATCTCCTACCGATAAAGCAAGGAGCAACGATGATTGAATTCTATTCTGCTGCAACCCCGAACGGTCAAAAGGTCGCAATTGCACTGGAAGAAATGGGATTGGCCTATCAGCTCCATCCCATTGATTTAATGGCTAACGAACAAAAACAACCTGACTTTCTCGCCATTAATCCCAATGGGCGTATTCCTGCGATTGTCGATAAAAGTAATGGCGATTTTCCAGTCTTTGAGTCTGGGGCAATTTTGCTTTATCTCGCGGAAAAAACAGGGCAGTTTTTACCTGAAGATCCTAAGGCGCGCTCACAAGCGATACAGTGGTTGATGTTTCAAATGGGGGGCGTTGGACCCATGATGGGGCAAGCGAATGTCTTCTATCGTTATTTCCCAGAGAACATCCCCGCAGCCATTGAACGCTATCAAAAAGAGGGGCGCCGCCTGCTTGAAGTTGTTGACCACCAGTTGCAACGTCACTCTTACCTTGCCGGTGATAGCTATACGATCGCTGATATGGCCACGTGGCCTTGGGCAAGAATTCATGCATGGAGTGGTATTGATGTCACTGGACTCGACGCGTTAAAAGCCTGGATCGATAAACTGGCTGAACGCCCGGCGTGCCAAACCGCGTTAGTCACCCCAGCGTCCGCCGAAGCCAGTGATGAAGAGCGTGCCCAGCAAGCCAGAGGCATGGTGACACGTTAAACAACGCGATATACTCAAAACAAAGAGCCATAACAAGGTAACGGGTAGCCAGCCGGACTGTCCGTTACCTTCCCGTGATAGGTTAAGGAGCGTCTGTGTTAACCCCGTGTATTGGTCATTGTCGTCGTGAAGACGATGTCTGTGTCGGCTGTAAGCGCACACTCGATGAAATCATCAACTGGGGCAAAATGACTGACGACGAACGTGCGGCAATTATGGCTCAGCTCTCACAAAGGCCTGATCCACAACGGCCAGAACCTGCTCGTCGCTCAAGAAACCCGTTCAAGCGTCGTATCATCTGATGGCGCCAGCGGCTTACGGTATTCGATAATCACCGTATGGCCCTCGTAGTAAACCGCTTCAATATCACCATCAACAACGACTTTGTTGGTGACTAATACGTCTTGGCTAACTTGCTCACGATTACGTAAGCTGGGCAAAATTTTGTTTGGCTCAACGCCCATGACATGACAAAAGGCGAATACAAACCGGCTCTCTAGTACACCATCACCATGGATACTGCGAGAAAACGTTAGGTGGCTCACTTCCAACTTTTTTGCCATTTCGCTTTGTGTGATCCGTGCTTTGGCTTTGTAAGACATCCAAGTTTGGTGCAGAGCTTGTCTGTCTTGCTCGTCAAACGTCATTCTGTTTTCCAGTCGGTATACAATACATGGCGACCAGCGTAACAGACACATAGATTATAATGTCAGTACCTCGTTAATCGCGGGTAAATCTTGCCGAGCACACCCTGCTCGGTTAGGATCGATTCATTCCGATTACCATGAGAACGCACTAATGGATATCAACTTAGCCAACCTTCCAGCTGACGAAAAACAAAAAATAGAGCTTGATAAACAAGCTGCGTATGCCGTCTGGAAAGTGGTGAATAACCAAGCGCCACAAAGCCTTTACGAACAAGAAGCCAATGTTTTGGTGGATTGGCAACGTGATGTCTATTTATCATCTGTTAACAAGTATCGCGCTCAACCTGAGGCCTTTATTATCCCTGAAACGGCGACCGATACGACCGAGCGCTGAAACCGTCCTTCACTCACACTTACCGTGATCAACGTTTTACATACTCAGGCACCAAACACGGTGAGTTGGTGCCGAACCGCACTCAGCCTGCAAATACGATAACGTTTGTCCTCCCTCTCTACCACACGTACCGTTTTAAACCATCTTCTTCTGTCTTATTTTCATGACTCACTCAACGCTAAAATGACGCTAGATTGTCATACATTTTTTGTTTTTTAAGTTGGCAAAATCGTAGAACCCACTCTAGTGTTATTCTTATCAAGAAATCTTCTTTGTTTATGAAGCAACTTGTACTGACAGTCTTTTAAAAGAAAATGACAATCTTGTAAAAGAAAGTGTTGGCTGGGTGACTCCTTGGTGGTCTTATCATAACCGCATAAAAAAGCGGGCAATAGGTTCCCACCTTGCAAGGGATTCACCCTTACTTTTTAGACAGTTTACTGCACGCTCAGTAAGGGGTAATCGCTATGACCTTAGGGTTCAAATCTCGCATTATTTTGGGAGTGGGTTTGCTCGTGACCCTCTCTCTGGTCGTCCTCGGTTCGCTGAATGCGATGTCATTACGTGACAACATGGTCAGTGCCCTGGTGAAACAAACGCAAAATAAGGTCGATCACCATGTGCTTGAATTAGAGCAATTAGTTCAATCCCAACTCAACGCGGTTGAAAAAGGCGCCGGGCACTTTGCCAGAAATTTGACCGAATCAGAGAATGTTGCCCAAGTACGGATGCTTGCCGATACGGCAGGTATCGCTAATGTGATTATGACTTACGAGAGTGGCCGTTCGTATATGTCAAATCACTCAAGCGACGGGATTACCACCAATGAATACGATTTTCGCGATCGTGATTGGTACCGTGCAGTTAAATCCAGCCAAGACATTCATTTGTCTGAAATTTATACGGACAAAGTAACAGGTGAGAAAGTGATCAGTGCCGTCGCCCCCGTGTTTGAGAATGGACGGTTTATTGGTGCCTTACTGGGGGACATTCCGCTACAAAATGTGATCACTCAGGTAAGCCAAATGCGCTTTGCGGGCGGCGCAGCCACACTCACCGATCAAAACGCGGTCTTTTTTGCCAGTGATGATCCGAATGATATTGGTAAAACACCGTCGCAAGTCAGTGCAAACTTCTCTGAAATGGAGAGTATGTTCCGCAGCAATGAAAAAGGTCACCTCACGTTTCCCTATAGCGGCATCCAATTTGATGGCTACTTTCAACGGGTAAATTTGACCGAGGGGAGATACTGGACCTTGATGGTCTTTGTCGATCAAAAAACAGCACTGGCTGAAGTCACCGATGCTCAAATCGAGTCGGTAGGCACAGGGATATTACTCTTGATCGTCAGCCTGGGCGCCATTTATGGCATTATTCAGGTCTCTTATCGACCCCTCCTTAAGCTTAAAGAAGCGGTCCTTGATCTCTCTCGCGGCGAGGGCGATCTAACAACACGTCTCGACGTTAACGGTAATGATGACCTAGCCCAGATCAGTGATGGCTTCAACCGGTTCGTCGAAAACTTACAAAATATGATGTTGAGCGTGGCAGAGTCCAGCCAGACGATTTCGGCCAATATCAGCCAGTTATCACAAACGACCAGTGAAAATGAAGCTGTGTTAGATGCTCACTCAGCAGAAACCGAGCAAGTGGTCACCGCAATCACTCAAATGAGCGAGAGCGCACGGAGTATTGCTGAGAACGTATCTCAATCTAACAACATTACTGCAGCGGCCAGCAAAGAGGCCAATCAGTCACTAAAAGTGGTTGATAACGCTGTCGTCACGGTCAGTGCACTGGTTGATGAAGTGGAAGAAATGTCGGGCCGTATTACCAGCATGAATACAGATGCAAACCGGATCAGTGACGTCTTAACCGTGATTGGCGATATTTCAGAGCAGACCAACCTCCTTGCGTTAAACGCGGCGATTGAGGCGGCACGTGCTGGTGAACAGGGCCGTGGTTTTGCGGTTGTCGCCGATGAAGTCCGCGCGTTAGCGGCGCGTACACAAAGCAGCACAACTGAAATCTCTGACATGCTCACTGCATTACTCGATGGCACGTCCAGCGTGGTTGAAGCGATGGAAAAAACCAAAGAGCAATGTCAAACCACGGCTGATAAAACCTCGGAAGTCTCAAATAGCTTGACGATTATGAGCGCGTCGGTCACTGAAATTGACGATGTGAGTACACAGATTGCAACGGCTACCGAGCAGCAAAGTTCAGTTGCTGAAGAGCTCAGTAAGAACATGTTGTCGATACGCGATATGGTGAGCAAACTCGTGGATAGCGGGAATCAAACCTCTGCCGCCACCAAGTCACTCACCCACTCTAACGAAGAGTTGGATCGTATGGTTAATAACTTTAAATTGCGCTGAGTGTCACTGGCCAAAGGCCATTACTCCCTATTGCTTTAAGCATCGTGATCAGGCGGCACTACTGCTGCTTGATCACCATCGTTAAAGGTTGTTGTTATGTCCCATTCACTGATATCTCACGCGTTAACGCCCGTTTTTTTAAATCAGTATCAAACAATCCACCAACATTTTTTTAATCGTGATCCTAAGCGTTGGCCTATTTATCACACACCAGAATTAGCGCACTGGCTTGCGAATGGCATGCAGCCTGCGTTTGAAAGCAGTGATGTGTTACTGAAGCAACAAACCGAGATCCCCACACAAAGTGACTTAGGCGCCACCACCTTTCCCAAGCTTGCATTACAAGCGGCAACCCATTCGAAAGACTGGACGTCACCTCGATCGGTCGAAAATGTGATTACCGCACCGTGCGATCCTGCTATACACGGTGCATTACTGGCCACAATGGCCAATCCTAACCTAGTCTACAGTGAATATGCGGGTTTATCGGTCGAGTTAGAAAAGACGTTAGTCCGGCAAATGGCCAATCTCATTGGCTACGAACCTGATCAATCTACCGGTATATTCACGCAAGGTGGTACCTTTGGTAATTTGTATGGATATTTAATGGGATTGAGAAAACAGTTCCCCCATTCCGGGCAACGCGGGTTGCAAGGGCAAGACTTCCGCATGATTAACTCACTTGCGGGTCACTACTCCAATATGACGAACTTAGGTCTATTGGGCACCGATATCCCCAGACAAGCGCTCCGAATCGAAGTCGATAGCAATAATCGGCTCGATCTAGATGACTTTTCTCGCACCCTCAATCAGTGTTTTGCCGAGGGCATTCCCGTCCCTACTGTCTTACTCACCTTTGGTACGACAGATACATTTGCGATTGACGATGTTGAGCGTGTCTGTCGCATTAATGAGCAAGCTTGCCAACGCTTTAATGTCACGGTGAAACCACATATTCATGTTGATGCCGCCGTCGGCTGGCCACTGATCATGTTTAATGATTACGCGTTCGACACCAACCCTATTGGTTTGAACAACAATCTATTAGAGAAGCTTCATGCATTAGCGCCAAAAATTCGTGGACTCCGTTTTGCGGATTCTGTGACCATCGACTTTCAAAAGTGGGGATATGTCCCCTATACCGCAAGCTTGGTGATGTTTAAGCACCAAGCCGATATGGAGTACCTAAAACAAGATCCGCACTACTTCTCTTATTTCGAGTCAAACAAAACAGCGCAAACGCATTTGCAGTCGACCATAGAATGTTCTCGTGGTGCCGCGGGTGTCTATGGGAGTTATTGCGCGTTGAATATGCTTGGCAAGCGCGGCTATCAAACAATGGTAGGACACGGCTTACAAAATGCCGAATACCTGAAAGCACACTTATCGTCACTTCCTCACTGCAAAGTTGTTGCGAAAGATAATCTCGGGCCAACAGTCGCCTTTCGTCTATATCAACCTTCAGCAACCCTAAACGTCGATGCCGTTTTTCAACAAGAGCAGTCACTTCACCACGTTGGTGATAAAGTGGATAGCATCACTCAACATAGCTTGTTTCACCGTCAACACTTCCTCAACCGCAAAGGCAAACAGCTACAAACAAATTGGGTAGAATCCATTGCCCATACAGAGTTTGATCATCACGGGCAATGTTTGTTTATTCCTGGAGAAAAAGCTGTATTTTTAAACCCCTATACACGCTATCACCATATCGAGCAATTTGTTGCTTCATTGCAACCCGAATCCTCGACACAGCTTGTTTAAACGCCAGGTTCACCAACGCCAAAAGTGAGGAATAAACAGTGCAAGGACGGTGAAATACTCCAAACGCCCAAGGATCATGGCAACATTGAGTATCCAAATCCCGGTGTCTGTGACCGGCTGGAAGTTGCTGCCCACTTCGCCAAACCCAGGGCCAAGGACATTAATACATGCCACAACAGCGGTAAAAGAGGACCAAAAATCGAGACCGGTTGTCATCATTAATAGTGTGAAGACACCGGTCGTCAGCGAGGCAAGCGACATAAACGCCATGACCGCTTGGGTCACATCGTTCGACACCACTTTATCTTGATACCGAATCGGTAATACTGCCGACGGATGAACCAATTGATGAAGTTGGCGACGAATAATTTTAAACGTAATAATGTCTCGAATAATTTTATTCCCGCCCGCGGTTGAGCCAGAACAGCCACCGAGATAGGCACAAAACACCAAAAACAACGCCGTAGCCGCCGGCCAAGTACTTAAGTCAGCAGCACCGAAGCCGGTACTGGTAATAAACGACACTACGTGAAATGCAGCAAAGCTAAGAGAGGCCCACAGCGAGTCGTAGCGTGCTTCACTATAAAGATACAAGCCAAGTATTGCCGACATGCACGTCACGACAATAAGAAACACACGTGATTCCTCATCGTCGATGTAGAGCCTCAAACCACGCCAACCGATGCGAAAAATACGAAAATGTAGCGCAAAGTTAATCGCGCCCAATAGCATAAAGACATTCGCAATCATAAGCAGCGTATGACTTTGAAAATACCACATACTCGCGTCATGGGTTGAAAATCCACCCGTTGATACCGTAGAAAAGCCATGTGCAATCGCATCATATGCGCTCATTCCCGCAAGGTAATACGCCAGTGCGCAGGCCAAGGTAATCACCAGATAAACCCCCCACAAATAGTGCGCGGTCTTAGCGATACGTGGCGATAGCTTTTCATCTTTGATCGGGCCTGGCGTTTCTGCTTTAAGCAACCGCATGCCCCCCACGTTGAGCATGGGTAACACCGCAACCACAAAGATAACAACGCCTAAACCTCCCATCCACTGGAGAAATTGGCGATACAGCAGAAATGCCGCTGGCATGTCATCGAGACCGCTGAGAACAGTTGCTCCGGCAGTGCTCAGTGCGCTAATAGATTCAAACGTTGCATCGGCAAAGTTAACGCCTGTCACTAGCTTTATTGGTATTCCGCCAAGTAGCCCCACCAACACCCAAGTCAGCGTTGAAAACAACAAGGCATCGCGAAAGGTGACCTGATTGAGCTTACTTTTACGAAATAACCAAGAAATCACTAATGATGCCAGCATCATGAGTAAGGAGGGATAGAAAAAGAGTGTCGAGACACCGTCGCGAAAAATAAACAACGACAAAAGCCCGAAAACAAATTGCACGATGCCCATCCATAAAACAGGCATGCCAAGAAGACGCAGTGTATTTTGAAAGTTAATCATGACAGGGGCAACTCATCATTAACACGCCGTGGTGTGTAGGCTCCATTACCTACCACGCGTAACAACAGTGGCATGGCGAGTCCACCTCGCCGTCTAACTCTATCGGCCTTGTTTCATCATAGCAATATCAATGAAAAGCCCTATATCCACGTCGTTAATACCCTGCGAACAAGGCATTACATCGCAGACACAAACAAAAAAGCCGAGCATCACTGCTCGGCTTTAAACTATTTATTGTGCTTGACGACGCTCACCGCGTGCAGGCGCGCGACGCTCATTACCACGATCGCGGTTAAAGCGACGTTCACCACGGCCACCGCGGCTATCACGGTCACTACGGCCTCGGCCACCGCCGTTACGGTCACCACCACGACGTTCACGCATGATCTGACCTTCAACACGTTGTGCATTGGTCTCTTTTTGGCGAATACGCAGTTTTTGCAATTGCGCAAAGACTTCTTTCGGCATGGTTTTTGGCAGCTGCACAAACGTATGAGCAGGTGCGAGTTTGATTGCACCAATATTCTGCTTGTTCAAGCCAAGTTCGTTAGCAATCGCACCTACGATGTCTTTTACTTGTACGCCTTGCTCTCGGCCAACATCTAACTGATACGTATCCCAGTCAGCTGGGTTGGTATCACGGCGATCAGTACCACTTGGACGTTCATCACGGCGACGTTCACGACGCTGCTTTTCACGATCCATTGCCGCGATCATTGGGTCTGGGCCTTTATAGAACAAAGGACGTTTACCTTGCTGGCGCTGGAGTAACATAGCAGCCAGTGTGGTTGCATCAACGTCAATATCGTTTTGTAGTTGCTCAATCAGTTCAACGAATGGACCCATCGCATCGCCATCTTTCTTCTCAGCCAGTTCACTGGCCAGTTGAGCGACACGTGCCTCAGCGACCTTATCGCGATTCGGCAGTTGGATTTCTTCCATTTTAGTCTGAGTAACACGCTCGACGGTACGCAGCATCCGCATTTGGTTGGTGCGGACCAACAAAATTGCTTTACCCGCACGACCGGCACGGCCAGTACGACCAATACGGTGAATATACGATTCAGCATCAAACGGGATATCATAGTTAAATACGTGGGTGATGCGGGCTACATCAAGACCACGCGCAACCACGTCGGTTGCCACTAAAATATCAATCACACCACGTTTCAAATGATCGACCGTGCGTTCGCGCAATGATTGCGGAATATCACCATGCAAAGCTGCCGCTTTAAAGCCGCGAGCTGATAGCCAGTCGGCCAGGCGCTCAGTGTCTTGGCGAGTACGCACAAAGACGATCGATGCATCCGTGTCTTGGGTTTCGAGTAGACGGCTCATCGCTTCGTCTTTTTCGACACCTTTAACCACCCAGAATTGTTGCTCTACTTTTTCAACAGTGCGGTTGCTACCGGCTACGTCAACACGAGCGGGATCACGCAAAAAGCGATCAACAATTTGTTTTACGATTGGCGGCATGGTCGCAGAGAAAAGAACACGCTGTGCGCTTTCTGGTGCCTGCTCCATGATCCAAGTGACGTCGTCGACAAAGCCCATTTTGAGCATTTCGTCGGCTTCATCAAGAATAAAGGTATGAACTTCGTCAAGCTTAAGACGGTCACGGTTAATCAAATCTTTTACACGACCCGGTGTTCCCACCACGATGTGCGCGCCACTTTTTAGCGCTTTCATTTGATCAACAATCGACGCACCACCATAGATCTCAAGAATTTTGAGGCCTTTGATGTTTTGTGCCAGCGTTTTCATCTCTGCAGCAACCTGAATCGCCAACTCTCGCGTTGGTGCCATCACAATCGCTTGTGGTTTGTGTTGGTTTAGGTCAACTTTGTTCAACAACGGTAGTGAAAAAGCAGCGGTTTTACCGGTACCGGTTTGCGCTTTACCGAGTGCGTCACGACCTTCGAGGAGTGCAGGAATGGAGGCGGCTTGGATAGGTGTTGGTGTTTCAAAGCCCATTGAGTCAAGCGCAGACAAAAGGGTGTCGGCCAGATCTAACTGGCGAAATTTGGTTACAGATTCTTGCATTGGGATCCCAATCTATGAGTGTAGCGAAACGGGGCCCCTTCAGCGTTCTGCTCAACCATGAAACACTGTCTTTTATACAGTGTTAGTCACCAGCGCTACGGGCCTCAGTCATTAAGGGTGAATATTCTGCGCTATTTACACCAAAAAAGCCAGAAAAAGTTGAACAAGTTCACAAAAAACAGACCTCATGGACATATATCTCGCAGCTTGTCGATGAAGCCAACAAATAGTGGACAAAAAAAACACAAACAAAACAGAGCACGAGGAGCCTGGTGTGGTTCACAGGATTTTATTGCCACGGGTTGGTTTTGAAACAGTGAATACGTATAGTGTGGCGATCCGTTAATCGAGACCCAAGTTATGTTTCAAGACAATCCCCTGCTCGCGCAGTTAAAGCAACAGATCCAGGAAACCCTGCCCAAAAAAGAAGGACAGGTAAAAGCCACCGAGAAAGGCTTCGGCTTTCTCGAAGTTGACGACAAAACCAGCTTTTTTATCCCACCACCGTATATGAAAAAGGTACTACATGGCGACCGCGTAGAAGCCATTGTTCGTACTGAAAAAGATCGGGAAGTGGCAGAGCCAGAAACACTGGTTGAACCAAGTTTGGATCGCTTTATCGGTCGCGTACAGTGGGTTCGTAACCGTCTGAATGTCGTGCCTGATAATCCACAAATGAAAGACGCCTTACGCGCGAAAACAAAGCGCGGCCTGTCACAAGACGGCTTAAAAGAAGGTGATTGGGTCGTTGCATCGCTGACGCGTCATCCTCTTAAAGGAGATGACCACTTTTTGTGCGAAATCAGTGAAAAGATCACCGATGCAGAAGACAAAATTGCCCCTTGGTGGGTCACCTTAGCCAAGCACAACCTGCCTAACCAAGAGCCTGCGCCTAAAGACGCATGGCCAATGCTAGAGCAGGGGCTTACGCGTCGTGACCTCACCGATCTTCCCTTTGTGACCATTGATGGTGAATCGACCAAAGATATGGACGATGCTCTGTATGTGGAAGCCAACCCACAAGGTGGCTTTAGTATGACAGTGGCAATTGCCGATCCCACCGCCTATATAGATGCGGATGATGAACTCGACCAAGTTGCACGTAATCGCGGATTCACCATTTATCTACCTGGGCGCAATATCCCGATGCTACCGCGTGATCTCAGTGATGATTTGTGCTCCCTCCGTGAAAACGAACAGCGCCCTGCACTTTGTTGTACCTTCAATATTGCCGCGGATGGCACCATTGCCGATGACGCAGAGTTTTTCTCCGCATGGATCCAATCACATGGCCAGCTAGCCTACGACAAGGTGTCGGATTACATCGAGCAAGGCGAGCAAGCTCAGTGGCAACCGCAAACACCGGCGATCGCTGACCAGATTCATCAGCTTCACCAATTTGCGTTAGCACGCATTCAATGGCGTGAAACCCATGCAGTCACCTTCCCAGATCGCCCTGATTATCGTTTTGAACTCAGTGAAGATAACGATGTGATTGCTATTCACACGGATCAGCGTCGTATTGCGAATCGCATTGTGGAAGAGTCGATGATCAGCGCTAACATTTGCGCGGGCCGTAAGCTAAGCGAATCGTTTGGGTTCGGTATTTTTAATACCCATGCTGGCTTTAACAGTGAAAAGCTCGACGATGTGGTCGAGCTGGTAAAAGCGCACGACGGCGAGGCGGACAGCGAAAGCCTAGCAACCGTCGAAGGCTTCAGTGCACTCCGTCGCTGGTTAAACAGCCTAGACACCACCTATCTTGATAACCGCTTGCGCCGCTTCCAAGCATACAGTGAGATTGGTCATGAGCCAGCGCCACACTACGCAATGGGCTTAGATGTCTATGCCACGTGGACATCACCTATCCGTAAATACGGTGATATGATCAACCACCGCTTGCTTAAAGCAATTATTCGCGGCGAAACCGAAGCCAATGCCCCGGCCGATACCGTGGGTGAAGAGCTTGCCGGCCACCGTAAACATCACCGTATGGCCGAGCGTGACGTGGCTGATTGGCTTTATACCCGTTTGCTCAAACCAGAAGTTGAAGCACAGACTCGGTATACCGCAGAGATCTTTGATATTAACCGCGCAGGTATGCGTGTCCGCCTACTCGAAAATGGTGCACCGGCGTTTATCCCTGGCTCACTGATCTTGGACAACAAAACCCGGATTGCCTGTGATAAAGAGACAGGTACAGTGACTATCGACGGTAACGTTGAGTTCAAGCTTGGCGATAGCCTAGAAGTGGTTATTGCTGATATCAAAGAGACCACCCGTTCGATTGTTGCCAAACCAACACAGGTATTCACGCTCTCGGACACGACTGAAAGCTAATTACTGTTGGTAACTTGATAGAAAGCCAAGCCATTGCTTGGCTTTCTTTTTTCCTGGAGAATGATAATCTAATCATTAAATAACGTTTATCATTAAACCATTGCAATTATCACAGCCTACGTGCCTAGCGAGTCGTTAAAAAGTGATAGCTAATGGTGTTACCTCAACCCGTTGAAGAGGTTTCATGGGGCTTTTACGTTCATCTGCGGTCCGAATGGGGACCCCGATTGCTTTATTGTTACTCCTCGCGGCAGGTTATCACCCTTTGGTCACCTCACTCGCCCCCTATTACAACCTCATCTATGCTGCCCCCTATTTTCTTTTGCTCACTGCGCTGCTTTTAAGCCATCTGTTCAAAAGCGCACGCGTGGGCATGATGGTCATTATCTTATTAGTGGGATACACGATTATCCTAACGCGACTTCAATCCCCGCTTGAGCAAGGGACGACTTATCTTGAGTACTTGCTTTTAGCAGTCGCGCTGCCCATTAATTTGCTCTATATGATCATCGTACGCGACCAAAAGCTCACCTCTCGGTTTGGGGTGTTCTTTTTTCTCGCTATAGGTATGGAAATCGGGTGGTGTGCGCTACTGGTGCAGCAATTCGGCGAGTTATCTTCCTATTTTCAGCAGCATCCTATTTTAGTCAGGGCGGCGTCGGTTAGCCCCATGCCCGTGCTGCTGATTGTGCTGCTCTCTATTTTAATTTGTATCAGTACTCTTCGCCTTTTGCGCAAAAATAGCATTGAAGATCATGCGGCTTTCATTAGCGTATTATGCAGCACGATTACCTTGGTGTTTTTTTATGTGCCGTTTATATCGTCACTCGTATTTTCGCTCGCAGGCCTGCTGTTGGTTGCCAACCAAGTATCATTCAGCCATCAATTAGCGTTCGTCGACGGGCTCACCGAAATTGCGGGACGACGCGCACTCGAAGATGAACTAAAACACCTTGGTCGTCGCTACACTTTAGCCATGCTCGATGTTGACCACTTCAAGCAATTTAACGACACCTATGGCCACGAAATCGGTGACGATGTACTTAAGCTTGTGGCTAAGCAAATGGCGTGCTGTGAGGGAGGCGCCAGTGCTTTTCGTTATGGCGGCGAAGAATTCACCTTATTGTTCAAAGGCAAAACCACTGAGCACTGTTTACCTTTTCTCGACGCATTACGCGAAGATATTGCTCACTACCCGTTAGTGCTACGCGATCAATCTCGCCCTCATGATGACAAACAAGGCCGACAAAAACGCGGGCGAGCGAGCGATAAAAAGCCCGTTAACATTACTGTGAGTATCGGATATGCCGATGCCTCGCAGGCAGATACGCCCGAAGACGTCTTACAATTAGCGGATAAGGCGTTATACAAAGCCAAAGAGGCAGGGCGGAATTGTATTAAGGGCAGTGCGTGAAACCACTTTTATTGATCAGCGTTGTCAGTGTATTGTTTACCGGCTGCGCAACCCAGCATGATTCGCCTGCGGTGTCGCCTTTGCCGTCGTCAACCGACAACGTCAGCGATCAAGCCTTAACCCATACGCTGAACCAAGTGTTTAATCAGTGGCAAGGCACCCCTTATCGGTGGGGAGGCACCTCACGCCAAGGCATCGATTGCTCAGCGTATACGCAACGCGTCTATCAAGAAGCGCTCGCCACGCCACTACCGCGCACCACCCATGGCCAAGCAAAAACCGGCTATGCCATTGACTATCAATCCGCACGACAAGGCGACTTGGTGTTCTTTCATATCCGCCCAGGCTTGCGTCATGTTGGTGTTTACCTTGGCGAGCAGCGATTTATGCATGCGTCAGCTTCCAAGGGTGTGACAGTGTCACGAATTGATAATCCTTACTGGCAAGCGCGATTCTGGCAATTCCGCCGTTACTTCTGAGTGTGCGCTTTCACCGAATCGGCCAGTTCGCAACAGGGTTGATACCGCGGACATGTGACGACATGATCATTGACCATGCCCAGCGCTTGCATCAACGAATAACAAATGGTTTCTCCCACAAACTTAAATCCACGCTTTTTCAAAAAGCGACTCATGGCACGGGACTCGTCCGTCGCAGTAGCCACATCGGCATCTGATTGATGCTGGTTCACAATCGGTACACCGTCAGTGAACTGCCAAAGTGCCTTAGCCAATGATCCGTACTGTTCCACCAGCGTTACTGCAGCCTTGGCATTGGTAAACACAGAGGCCACCTTCAGTCGATTACGAACAATCTCATGGTTGGCCATGATCTCAGCAATATTTGGTTCAGCCACCGCGGCAAGCTGATAAAAATCGAAGTGAGAGAAAGCGTCACCATAAGCCTGCCGTTTTTCCAGTATTAGACGCCAATTTAATCCTGCTTGCGCGCCCTCTAAACAAATGAACTCAAAGATCGCTTGATCATCAAATGTCGGTACGCCCCACTCGGTATCGTGATACACACGTTCAGATTCACTGTGCTGCGCCCATTGGCAAATTTTCATCTTTTTTCCCTTCTTCAAACACGACATCGGGTGTCAATTTTGTTGCTTATGGCACGAAATCAGCGAGTTAACTGGGTAAATGCTATCGTTATGTGCAATATGACGCTATCTTTGATCGCGATAAGTGCATGAAACGTAATAGAACCGTTAATCCTTGTTATTGATGCCATCCATACATAAATGCAAAGGAACACGCGTGACAACAAAGCATATATTGATTACCGGCGCCGGACAGCGCATTGGCTACGCACTCGCCTGCCACTTTCTCAATCAGGGTCACCAGGTAACGTTATCTTATCGTACCGAGCGCCCTCAAGTGGCCGATTTAAGAGCGCGGGGCGCGCGTTGTTTGCACGCAGACTTCTCAACGGATGAGGGCGTTTATTCCTTCATTGACCACATTGATGCTTTAAATCCCACTTTCGATACATTAATCCACAATGCGTCATCTTGGGACAGTGAGAAACACAGCCAAGATATTGCATCGCTGTTTAATAACATGATGCAAATCCATGCAAAAACACCTTATCTCATCAATATGGCCGCGCCCCGCTGGATGCAACAGGGTGATATTATCCATCTCACCGATTATGTCGCGCAAAAAGGCAGTGCCAAACACACCGCTTATGCCACCAGCAAAGCTGCGCTCGAAAATCTTACCCTCTCGTTTGCACAGAAAATGGCACCATCAATCAAAGTGAACAGTATTTCACCAGCATTAATCATGTTTAATGATGGCGATGATGAAGCCTATCGAGAAAAAGCACGCCGTAAGTCACTATTAAGATCGGTCCCCGGTGAGCAAGAAGTGGTGAATGCATGCGAATTTATCCTTGCGAGTCAACATATGACTGGCCAATCCATCAAACTTGATGGCGGCCGCCATCTTATCTAACTTTCGTGACCAGGAAACGACTATGAACGACGCTGTGATTAAAATAACCAACCTGCGCCTACGTACTTACATTGGGTTTAATCCTGACGAGCAGGAGAAAAAACAAGACGTAGTCATCAATGTCGAGATTCATTATCCAGGCCACAAGGCGTGTGAAGAAGACAACGTTGATGATGCACTCAATTACAAAGATATAACCAAAGCGATTATTGACTATGTTGAGAACGGACGTTTTCTCTTACTCGAAAAGCTGGTTGCGGGTGTTTTAGAGATTACACGTGATCATCACTGGGTGCGCTACGCACAAGTGACCATTGATAAGCCGCATGCACTCAGATTTGCCGACTCTGTCTCATTAAGCCTAAGCTGGACCGCTAACGAGTCGTAACACCGCACAGAGTTCGTTAGAATTATTCGAACATCATGTTCAAGGTGAACAGCTTCTATATTGCCGTTCACCTTATATACTGTGTTGGATTAGTAATTGGGAGCGGGAACAAATGACACCGAAAAATAGCTACGATCGCGTTATGCGTACGCTACACTGGCTATCGAGTCTCGTTATCGTTGGCCTTTTCGCTGTCGGATTGTGGATGGTCGACTTGAGCTACTACAGTAGTTGGTATCAAACTGCGCCACACTGGCACAAATCGATAGGCATATTACTGGCGATAACGACTGTTGGTCGACTTGTGTGGAAAGCAACACACACTATGCCCACCGTTGAAGGTAAGGCTTGGGAACGTAAAGCGGCAACAGCAGGCCATCATACTATTTACCTGCTCCTTGCCACACTGTTTGTCTCTGGATACTTGATCTCAACCTCAGACGGACGCGGGATTGAAGTATTCACCTGGTTTACCGTGCCGAGCGCAGGGGAGCTGTTTCCCAATCAATCAGACATTGCTGGCGATATACACTACTACGTCGCCATCACCTTGATTGTGTTAGCAGCAGGCCATGCCATTATGGCACTTAAACACCATTTTAAAGATAAAGACAATACGTTACGGAAGATGATCGGAGGAAACCCGAAATGAAAAAACTCATGTTAGCCATGGGAATGAGCGCCGCGACACTCTTATCTGGGCCTGCACTGGCAGACACTTATATGATTGACACCAAAGGCGCACATGCCTCGGTCAACTTCAAAGTGCCACACCTAGGTTACAGCTTTACCAAAGGTCGTTTTAATACGTTTGACGGCCAATTTGAATTCGACCCAGATAACATTGGCGCATCAAGTGTGTCGGTGACGATTGATACAACCAGTATTGATTCTAACCATGCTGAGCGTGATAAGCACATTCGTAGCGGTGACTTCTTGGATGTAGGCGAATATGGCCAAGCGTCCTTTGAAAGCACCAACGTAACCGACAACGGCGACGGCTCGATGACCATTACAGGCGATCTCACTTTGCATGGCCAAACTAAGCCAATTGAAATCGACGCTGAACTCGTCGGTCACGGTGAAGATCCTTGGGGCAACTACCGCGCTGGCTTTATGGGTAACACCCGCCTGGAGCTAGAAGACTTTGGTATTCCCACTATGGGCCCTGCCACATACGTTGATATGGAGCTGCACGTAGAAGGCATTCGCCAGTAACTTGCTAGACTCAGTAAACTAAAAAAGCCTTGGCCACATGCCAAGGCTTTTTTGTCGCATCAACACTGAAACCTTTTCGTCATAGTCTCTAGTTACGATGGCGGCAATAATACAGAAAAATTAGTTTAGCTATGACATTACCTATTAACATTGCATTCTTCGACTTAGACGAAACCTTGGTCGCTACCGACACCAAACAAGCGTGGCTGGAATACCTTTGCCAGTGCAATCTCGCCCCGCAAAACGTGGTCGAGCAAGAGAAGCGGGCGTATTTGGATTTTAAAAAAGGCCGCATCAACCTTGAGCAATATATGCAAGTGCAGCTGATCCCGGTCAAAGGAAAATCGATTCAAACCGTGGCTGCTTGGGCCACCGACTTTATCGATCAGCACGTCGCTCCCGTGGTGGTACCACAAGCATTAGCGCGTATCGAGTGGCATCGCAACCGCGGCGATCACTGTGTGTTAGTTTCCAACACCGCCGCCCACCTAGCGCGTCCGATTGGCAAACTGCTCAAACTCGATACCGTGATTGCGATTGAGCTTGAAACATTAAATGGCGTATATACGGGCAGCATATCGCATTGCGTGCGTGATTATCGTGGCAAGCACGACTACATGCAGGCATGGCTATCTGACCGTCATGACACTGTCGGCCACACATATGGTTACAGTGACTCGCACTGGGATGTCCCCTTGCTTGAGCAAGTCGACAGCGCCTTTGCCGTCAATCCCGACCCGCACTTAAGCCTGCACGCGCAGAAGAAAGATTGGACCATTATGGAATGGGCTCGCTACGACACCATTCGTGATTAGTAAAAGATCACAGGAAACGTGACGACAGGGCGCCTCGTGTGCCCTTTTTACCAACACCCACTTGAGAATGATTATCATAACCGTTATCTTTAAAGTATGATCGGCTGGCGATATCGCGCCGTAGTCACATGCATAATGAACGAGATTAACGCTTATGAGAAAACACCTGCTAATTATTGCGGCGCTCTTGCTCTCTCCGATGGCGCACGCCGACCAATTAAAACACGCGGACAAGTTAAAAGTGGTGACCAGCTTTACCATTCTCGCGGATATGGCTGGCAACGTAGCGGGCGAGCATGCCGAGGTAGTGTCGCTCACTAAACCCGGCGCTGAGATCCACAATTACCAACCCACTCCAGGAGATATTCTGCGCGCGCAAGATGCGGATGTGGTGATGTGGAACGGATTAGGCTTAGAGCGCTGGTTCGAACGTTTTTTCCAGCACATTGATAAGGTACCGAATGTGATCCTATCTGACGGAGTGGCGCCAATTGTGATTGCCTCAGGCCCGTATCGTGGCAAACCCAACCCGCACGCGTGGATGTCCCCTTCTGATGCAATGCAATACGTTGATAACATTGCGCAAGCCCTGATTAAATACGACCCTGCCAATCAAGCTCATTATCAAGCCAATGCCAAGGCCTACAAGGCAAAAWTTCAAGCTGTGTTCGCTCGTGCGCAAGACGCGCTATCCGCTGTCCCCGAATCCCAGCGTTGGCTAGTAAGCAGTGAAGGCGCTTTTTCCTATCTGGCGCGAGATTTGAACCTCAACGAAGCCTATTTATGGCCGATTAACGCTGAGCGWCAGGGCACACCACAACAAGTTCGCGCGCTGATTGATACCGTACGAGAACACCAAGTGCGTGCCGTGTTCTCCGAAAGCACCGTGTCTGATGCGCCCGCCAAACAAGTCGCCGCCGAAACCGACGCGCGCCATGGCGGCATTTTATATGTCGATTCGCTCAGTCAAGCTGACGGACCGGTGCCTGATTATCTATCCTTACTGACAGTGACCACAGAAACCGTCTTAGCGGGGTTGCGCCATGACGCACTATGATTTAACCGATGGCACGCCCAGTGTGTTAGATGTCAACGAGGTGCGTGTCGTCTATCGAAACGGCCTGTGTGCCCTTGAGCACGCTAGCTTCTCGCTGCCAGCGCAAACCATCACTGCCTTGGTGGGTGCCAATGGCAGCGGCAAATCCACCTTATTTAAAGCGATCATGGGGTTTGTGAATCCCGGCAGTGGCAGCATTGCGGTGAACGGCACTCCCATTAAGCAAGCGCAAAAAGCAGGCTTGGTCGCTTATGTGCCTCAATCCGAAGAAATCGATTGGTCATTCCCCGTGTTAGTAAAAGATGTAGTGATGATGGGCCGCTACGGCAAGATGTCATTTATGCGTCGCCCCAAAGCGGCGGATCATCAAGCGGTGGATGAAGCTTTAGCCCGGGTTGGTATGACAGCCTTTCGCCAGCGCCAAATTGGTGAACTGTCCGGCGGACAGAAAAAGCGCGTCTTTCTTGCCCGCGCTCTGGCTCAGCACAGCCCGCTGATTTTACTGGATGAGCCCTTTACTGGTGTAGATGTCACCAGTGAAGAGTCCATTATGCGTTTGTTGCTCGAGCTCAAAGACGAAGGCAAAACCATTTTAATTGCCACCCATAACCTTGGCACCGTGCCCGACTTTTGCGATCGCACCGTGCTGGTCAATCGCGCCGTGGTGGCAGGCGGGCATACCGAAAATGTGTTTACCACCGAGAACCTCAGCGCCATTTTTGGCGGCAAACTGCGCCAGTATGTGATGCCCAGTGAGAAACTCCACCAAGACGCCGATCCGCGCGAGCTGTCAGTCATTTCCGACGATGAACGACCCTTGGTGGTGTATGGCAAGCGCGAACAAAGCGCGCAGGAGCGGCGCGAATGAGCTTACTCGATCCTCTCGCCTATCAATACATGCAAAAAGCATTGCTGGTCACCACCTTGATTGGCGGCGTGTGCGGCTTGCTCTCGGCTTTTTTGATGCTCAAAGGTTGGTCGCTGATGGGTGATGCCCTCTCCCATGCGATTGTACCGGGCGTTGCCGGCGCTTATATGCTGGGCTTGCCCTTTTCACTCGGCGCCTTTGTTGCCGGCGGTATGGCCGCGAGTGTGATGCTGTTTTTGCACCAACGTAGCCAGATAAAACAAGATGCGATCATCGGTTTAATCTTCTCGAGCTTTTTCGCCTTCGGCCTCTTTTTGGTATCGATTTCGCCCGTCGCGGTCGATATTCAACAAATAATGCTAGGCAACTTGCTCGCCATTGCCCCACTCGATGCGGTGCAAATGCTGATCATTGCCTTGGTCAGCCTCACCGTACTGGCGGTGAAATGGCGTGATTTTATGCTGACTTTTTTCGATGAAAGCCACGCCCGCTGCATTGGTTTACCTGTGGTGGGGCTCAAGGTGCTGTTTTTTGCGCTGCTCAGTGCTTGCACCATGGCGGCACTTAAAAGTGTCGGTGCCTTTTTGGTGATTTGCTTAGTAATTGCCCCCGGCGCCACCGCCTATTTACTGAGCGATCGCTTCGGGCCCGTGTTGGTACTGAGCGGTTTCATCGGCATACTCACCTCGCTATTTGGGGTGTATATCAGCTATTTCGCTAACCTTAACGCCGGCGCACTGATTGTGTTGGCCCAAGTGGGACTCTTCTTAGCTGCCTTTGTGTTTGGCCCCAAACACGGGATCCTCGCGCGGCGCGCCAAACGTCAGGAGGCACTGCAATGAATCCGTATCAACTGACTTTTATGCAAGATGCGCTGCTCATGGCCGTCTTGGTGGCACTACCCTGCGCGCTGCTTTCATGCTATTTGGTGTTAAAAGGCTGGTCATTGATTGGCGATGCCGTGGCACACGCGGTGCTGCCGGGATTGGTGCTAGCAAACTTGTTTGGCCTGCCGCTGATTGTCGGCGCCTTTGCTGCGGGCTCCGCATGCGCCACCAGTGTGCATTGGCTCAAACAAAATAGCCGTGTGAAAGAAGACACCTTACTGGGGATTGTGTTTTCTGGCTTTTTCGCGCTGGGGCTGATTTTGCAAGGCCAGTTCCCGTCTGATTTGCACCTTGATCATATTCTATTTGGCAACCTGTTGGGGATTAACCACCAACAGCTGCTCACCGCCGCCATTACCGGCTTAGTCGTGCTTGCGCTAGTGCTGCTTAAAGGGCGAGATTTAATGCTGCTCTCGTTCGACCCTGCACAAGCCAGCGTGCTTGGGCTACCAGTGCAAAAGCTTCACTGGCTCCTACTCTCGGTGATGATTGCCACCATTGTGGCGGGGTTACATGCTGTGGGGATTATCTTAGTGGTGGCGATGTTGATTGCACCGGGCGTCACCGCCTTTATGCTCAGCAAACAATTTAGCCGCATGTTATGGATTGCCTGTGCAATTGCCTTAGTCACCGCCGTGGGCGGCGTCACTCTGTCGTTTTACCTCGACAGCGCACCAGGCCCGACCATTGTATTGCTACTCACAGGCTGTTTTGTGGTGACCTTTGCATGGCAACAATATCAAATCCACCGCAACCAAAAGCGCCCGCAACCGACGCGCCAAACCACAAAAGCAACGCGCTCTGCCACCACCCATTCAGCGCAATCGCACTGATCGACATCGACGGGCACAGCCGCATCCCAACCAGAGCAGTGCGCGAAACAGAGCCATAGCCCTAATCGCGCACCGCCCCACCAAAACGATTCGCCTTGTATTCTAACCAACTTCTTGTACCCATCTCACAAAACATGGCTTACCTAACACTTTGGACAATAGCGCACGAAAATCAAAGCAGCCCTTGATAGACTAATCTCAAATCTGCCAACTCAATGGCGTGTTAGGCGCCGACAACTAGCTGGCGGTAGCATGGCAAGAACACAGGCTGGTTAAAAGCGTCGATTAGTCATGTGGTTACAGCTTAACGCTTGGGGATAGTGTGAATACACGAATAGGGATAGGCTACATGCGCGATTTTGCGGAAAAGCGATAGGCATGATAGGCGATAAAACCTTATATTTCATCTTGTTATATCGATAATAGCGCGTATGACGGTTTTGGGGAATAGTGCATGCGCATTAATAAAATGTTAAGTATCCTATGACCATAGAAATAATTTTTAAGAAAACGAACGGCGTCTGTATAGCTATAGCATTAGATGAGAATGGGGCTGAAATAGATAGAATTTCAGCTCTTTCTAAGCCCAATGCTAAAAAGCTATTGGAAAGTAAGTTGGGCATCAAAAATTCAACGCCAAGTCTTGAAAATCAAAAAAAAGCAAAAAAGACAAAGGTAAGAGTAAGAGTGTAATGACTGGGCTCACAAATATCACAACAGTAAGAAACTGGGGAAATACAAAATAAATCAATACTTAACAAGGCCAAACACAGTCGCGCAACGCTAAAAATACATTGCACTGGACGGCCTACATTACGTTTCGGCCACCCATGTTGGCGGCCTTAGGACAACGAGATTCGCACAAGGAAATAAATATGAGTCAAGAGCAAGCTGCTCAGAAAGAGCAAAGAGGTGACGAAGAAAGTGTCACTGATATTAATGGTTTAGAAAATGAATCGTCACCAGATAGCGGTGAGGATTCACCTGCTCAAATTAGGCAATCTATATACTTCGACAGTGAAAAGTATAAGCAAGAAGCAGCTGAACGAAGAAAGCGTATGTACCTTTTGGTAACCTTTACGTTTGCCTTTATGGTGCTAGTTATGGCTTCCGTAACAAACCCAGGAATCTACAAAATAGACCCCGAAACACTCATCACTATAAATCAAGCATTTAATGCTATTGTTTTGCTCGCCATTCCATTCTTACTTGGCTCTATTGGAGCAGTAGCCAGAATTCTTATGTCAGGACTATTGATGGTTCATAGTGGAACCTTAGTTATTTCCTCGGGGTTGATGGCCATGTTTTCTTGGGTCGGTATAAAAAGCGGGGTGTTATTAGCCATAGTAGCTCCCCATTTGGAAGACAAAGGAGTAAGCACTTCAATAACTGCTCAGGCCCCAAGTGATTTTTACACCATGGCGCTTGTTGCGATATTAGTAGGTATGTTTTCAACAAACCTATACCTTTTCATTAACCAAAGGGTTGAGTACCTTACGCAGCAGGCAAGTCACTCCTCCAAAAGCCCTAACACGAAAAGCCAGTCGGACGCATAAATGTGCCGCTGCCTTTGGCGTTATATAGCAATTGTAGAAATCTAACAGGTGTCAGGTTTATCTACTTATTATTGTGGTGAAAATTATTTTTCATACTTCAAGGGATTAAATGAACAGTATAATACATCCTTACTTTTTCTTAATCAACACTGATGAACAGGAAAAAATATTAAGCAACCTTGATCATAGTACTCATGAACAGTTACTTCTTCTCGGTGTAAAGCTGTTGGGCTTAGATGAAAGAGTTTTAACTCAGGCGAAAGAYAAAGAGCAAGTTTCCGAACTTATTTATCATATATCAAACTTATGCTCATTAGAAAAGTCGTTATCAAACAAAGTCATTTTATCTATTTTAGATAGTGAAAATTTAACGGTTAGCATGCCTGCCGATGAGATAGAAAAGGTTGAAGGATCCGCTAAGAAATCATTAGCGTCTAAAAAGACGCACTCAACTAATATAAGAAAGTTAAAAATCAAACCAAACAAAGAGCAAGAAAATATAGTTAATAATTGTCACCATGGTATTCAAGTTGATGCTTTTGCTGGTTCGGGAAAATCCACGGTCTCAAAGTTGATTATAGATGAGCTTGGTGATAAAAATTCTATCTACACGGCATTTTTGAAAGAGAATATAAATGATGCAAAATCAAAGATAACTGACAACGCATATACTCAAGACTCTCTAGCATGTAAATTTGCACTAGAAAATGCTCCGTTTAAGGATATATTCACTCNGATTTGATATTGGTTCTAAAAAGGTAAAACAACATGGTGTAGCAAAGTTAATAAATGACACAATATCGGCGTATTGTATTTCATGTAACATGACGATACTAGATTCGCATGTTCCTCCTCAAGTTACACTGCCTGAATCACGTCAGAAACTATTAAAATGGGCTAGGTGTTATTGGGATTACTTGATGTCAGGAAGAGCCACATCTGAACATGCAACTACATTTCATCACTTAATGAAGTATTGGTCACTATCACCATTTATAAGTATGAGCGATGAATATGAAAACATTATTATTGATGAGGCGCAAGACATAAATGGTGCTTTTTATAAAGTAATAAAAAATCATGATGACCGCAATTTAATTGTAATTGGTGATGCCTATCAACAGCTGTTTAAGTGGCGTGGAGCAATTAATTCCATGGGACTTTTCGAAAAGGAAAAATATCCTTTAACCACTAGCTATAGGTTTGGCAATGCTATTGCTAATTGCTCAAATAACATTCTTTCACGCCATAGTGTGCCACCAACACATACGTTAGTAGGGCAAAATAACATCAAGTCTAAAGTTACATTTTATGATGATGACAGATGTTTACCTAATCTTCCGGGAGCTATTTTAACTAGAACACGTAGTAAAATCATTACAATTGCAGATGAAGAGCTTAGTCTTGGTAATAAAATACATATAAAAACAGAAATAGGCCTGTTAAAGTTTGTTGTAAAAAACATAGTTTACCTTGCAAATGATGAGGTTGACAAGGTCACTCATCCATATTTAGCAAAATTACCTAGCTTTAGATTCTTAGAAAGTGAGCTGGAGGACACACCAGAACCAGATGTTTATTTTGGATTAAAACTATACGAAAAATATAAAAGTAACGTCATCGATGTAATTGAACGGATAGAACAGAATAATTCTCCTATACATGAAGCCACTAAGATAATATCTACGACTCACTCAATTAAAGGACAGGAATGGGATAGTATAGTTATTGCATCAGACTATTCCTATATTCTAGACAATGAAAATGTGGATTTGGACAGTGAGCTTTCTGTTCTATATGTTGCAATTACAAGAGCGAAAGAGGCTGTATACATACCATGTAAGTTAAAAAAGTACTTTGATTAATACCTAAAGCCATATAATGTAGACGTAAGTTTCTTCAGAGGTTTGAATGAAATACTACCAAGATACAGAGACGGGGAAGATTTGGGCATTCGACGATCATGTGGATCAAAGTTCTTACCAAAATCGTAATGTCCCAAAGACACTTGTCGAAAATGTTAAGGACAGGCCTAGCGAAGATTTTTATTGGCATAATGCTGACTGGGTTCATACGAGAGATCTCCCTGATGACTACAAAGAGCCTGTATCTAGCGTTCCTATTTATAATCCTGCATGGATAACGTTTTTGTTTCCTGTCGGAACTTTCATCTGGCCTGATGAAAAGCCACATCTTGATATATCTTTGGATCAGGTAAACTCAAATAGCTACCAAGGTTCAATGTTTCAAGAGCTTGCGACAACAATTAAGCTTTCCAACTCAGATCTTCCTGCATTAATTACCTATGACGGATCACTAGCCCTGCCTATGTGTTCGGAATTTCCAGACGCAAGTGTAGCCCTGAACACCATAAATAATATTGAGGGCGCAATTTTTCTAGGAGGGATAAAATTGAGTCCGACAAGTCATAGAACTATAGAATGTAGGAGCTTGTCGGAAGTAGATCAGAAAGTTCATTCTAATATTGTGTCTGCACACAATAGATTTCGAACCAACTCAGCAGCACTATCTGAACGAATTGTCCTCTGCCACCCTAACTATATCAAGATCTCTGACTTTAAACATTCTTACTCGGTCGGGATGCAGGTTATAAACCATATTAATAATCTTTCACCAAATTTTTTAGTAAAAGGTCACAATGCTTTGGTTGCATGGGACTTGTCAGATTCCTTAAGTAACTTATGGATTTCAGTTGAACAATTAACTAGCTACTTGTGGGAAAGTAACATCACATCAAGCACTAATGCTTTGGAAAACTCTATTTCCATCGAATACTCTCGGCTCAAACGGCAAGGAAAAGACTGGAAGGTATCCGAAAGACATGCTCTGCTCCAAAAAGCAGGGTATATTTCAAAATCTGACTTTGATGTGCTTGGCAATGCTCGGAGAAAAAGAAATAAGCTCGCTCATGATGGTTCTCTACCTGAATTTGAAGTTGTTGAGCGCTTATGGTTCACCTTGATTTCATTGATAGAAGAGCATAGCAAAGTTTCTCTTCAAAGGTTACGGCAATGTACATCTATGGGTCATGGAAAATTCAATAGACACTTTCCACCGGTTTTTTCTGAAGAAGCCTATATTAGCAGAGCAAAGTTCCCAGAGTGGCCAAAGTAAAAATGAAACTAACAATCGACTGCACGACGGCCGATTTTTCGCCAGTGTTTGGCGGCGTTGTGGATCAAAGCACTGAGTCTATCGATGCGCCTCTGTCGACTGGCACAATTGCATCCAGGCCTCGGCGGTGCGTGAGACATAGCGCTCGCCGTGCCAGACTAACCCCAGCTGCCATTCAATCGCCGGGCTTATCGGTTTCACTAGTAATAACTCACTGTCTTCCAAGCTGGCGCTGAGGCGCTGGCACAAGGGCGCGGGTAAGAACGCCACCCCAGCACCACTTTTCACTAAGGCGGCTAAAAAATCCCACTGACTGCTACGCGCGGCAATGGTGGGCTGATAACCATGCTCTTCACAGCGGGCAATAATCCGATCGCTTAAGGTAAATTCAGCGCTATACAGATAAAACGGCTCGTCTTTGACTGCCTGCCACGTCAGGCTTTTTTGCGCACGCCACGCGGCTTGATTAGGCAGCACAGCATAGATGGGGTGAGTTTGTAAGGGTAAGCTTTGCAAGCACTCAGGCTGGGTGTCGGTGAGCATAGTGATTGCCACATCAATCTCGCCATTGATTAGCGCTTGTTCGGTGCGCCGCCCCCCGTATTCGACAATACTGAGCGCGACATTTGGGTAGCGTTGGCGGTATTCACGCAGCACATTGGCATACAGCGGCCCTATCATCGGTGGCATTCCCAATCTAAGCTGGCCGCGCGCCAATTGGTTAAGATCGTCGAGCTCGGTATTTAGCTGCTCGAACTCAGCAATAATGCTCTGCGCGCGCTGATACACCACCTCTCCAGCATCGGTTAGCCAAAACCGCCTTCCCTCTCGGTGCAACAGTGGCTGACCCACATCTTGCTCAAGGTTACGCACCATTTTACTGATTGTCGGTTGCGTCACATGCAACGACGCCGATGCGGCAGTAAAGCTCTGCTTTTCCACCAAAGCAATAAAATAGCGCAACGCACGAATATCCATAAACGGCCCTTAAAAGCTAATCGTCAATCATGCCATTTTGGCATAGTTTAAATAAAAAAAAGTCACTTTATTCACTCTCTGCCAAGACGTAAACTATGATCTATCTCACAGATTATTGGCACGCCTTCGATGCAATTGATTAAAAACGCCTTACTTACCCTACTACAAGTCTTTGTCCTTGCTGGCATTTGGTTTTTGTCTGATTGGTTGGTCACCACCTTTGCTATTCCACTACCGGCCAACCTCACCGGTATGTTGCTGTTGTTAGGCGCATTAATGTTGAAAATTGTCCGTGCCGATTGGTTGCGCCGCGGGGCAGCGTGGCTGTTAGCCGAGATGTTGCTGTTTTTTGTGCCGGCGGTGGTGGCGGTGGTCAATTACCAAGATTTATTGCTGCAAGAAGGCGGTAAGATCATGGTTGTACTGATTTTAAGTACCGCGATGGTGATTGCGTCAACCGCTTGGGTGGTCGATAAAGTGTATCGTTTTGAGGTTAAAATGGCGCGCCGCCGCAGTAACCACCACGCGCACCACCCTGATCTAAAACCGGAGTGCTAAGCCATGATGTCTGCCTTACCGACTTGGCTTCATGCCTCGCTATTGAGCATTACCTGCTTTTTAATGACCCTTGGCTTCTATTACATGAGCAAATGGCTGTATCGCCGCCACCCCTCCATTCTGGTGATGCCATTGTTGCTCGCGCCCTTGCTGATTGTCGCGGTGGTGGTTGGGTTTAAGATCCCGTATCAAGACTACATGGCGCAATCTTACTGGCTGCTTTGGCTGCTGGGCCCAGCGACCGTGGCGTTTGCGATCCCTGTGTATGATAACCGCGCGCTCATCCGCCGCCATTGGTTATCCCTGTCAATCGGTGTCACTGTGTCGGTGCTGGTCGCGATTACCAGTACTGTAGTGTTAGCGCGGGTGTTTGAGCTGTCTGAACTGCTGCAACGCAGTTTGGCGATGCGCTCAATTACTACCCCTTTTGCCGTGGAAGCCACCAAAGCGATTGGCGGACAAAGCGATCTCACCGCGCTGTTTGTGGTTCTCACTGGCGTAATTGGGATGGCAATCGGTGAAAGTATTTTGACCGTGATTGCGATTCGATCACGCTTGGGACGCGGCGCCAGTTTGGGTGCATCGGCCCACGGTGCCGGTACCGCTAAAGCGTATCAAATTGGTCACGAAGAAGGAGTAGTATCTAGCGTGGTGATGATGATTGCCGGCATGGTCACTGTGTTACTTGCACCTGTGTTAGGCCAGTTGCTTTGGTGATCCTAACCGCTTTATTGATCCTTGTATGACTTTGTACGCTATCTATTGCTATCAATAAAAAATGAGTGAGTTGATGAAAGTTTCTGCGTAGTAAGCAGGTCTTACACGGACAAACTCTGATAACGAGGCAATAATGAAACAGCGTAAGTCAATTTGGCGAGTCATCGCGTTCACAGTATTCAGTTTGCTATCGATAGCAAGTTATGCGGCGGTGAAAGATACCGCCACTACAGACCAAGGCTACCAAAAAGCGACCCTTGCCGGCGGTTGCTTTTGGTGTACAGAATCTGATCTTGAAAAGCTCGACGGCGTGATTGATGTGGTGTCTGGCTACTCAGGCGGTGAGCTTGAAAATCCAACCTATAAAGAGGTCTCGTCCGGCACCAGCGGGCATATCGAGGTAATTGATGTCACCTACGATCCCAACTTGGTGAGTTATGAGCAGGTGTTAGACCAGTTCTTCCGTCATATTGACCCCACCGATGACCAAGGCTCGTTCGTTGACCGCGGCCCGCAGTATCGCCCCGCGATCTTTTATCGATCTGAAACGCAAAAACAAATTGCTGCCGATTTTATGGCGGAAATTGACGCGTTAGGCGTGTTCATAAAGCCGCTCAAAACCGAGTTGATCCCATTCGAGAAATTCTGGCCAGCAGAAAGTTATCATCAGGATTATTATAAAAACCACAGCGTACGTTACAGCTATTATCGCTACGCATCGGGTCGCGATCAGTATCTGGACGAGATTTTTGGTGACGATCGCAAAGACAACCCGGTCACCTTGCGAGAAATGATCGATGCGCAAAAAGCGGAGGATAAGACATCAACGAATAACCGCTACTCGCGCCCCTCGGATGAAAAAATCCGCGCGATGTTGTCAGACATAGAGTACGAAGTCACCCAAGAAGATGGCACTGAACCCGCGTTCCAAAACCCGTATTGGGACAACAGGCAAGTCGGTATTTATGTCGATATCGTTTCGGGCGAGCCGCTGTTCTCCTCCACCCATAAATACAAATCCGGTACCGGCTGGCCAAGCTTTACGCAGCCCATCGATAAGCAGTATGTGGTTACCAAACCGGACAACTCGCTGTTTTTCAGTCGCACCGAGGTGCGTAGTAAGGTGGCGGATTCGCACCTTGGCCATGTGTTTGAGGATGGTCCCGCACCCACCGGCTTGCGTTATTGTATGAACTCAGCCGCAATGCGCTTTGTGCCCGTCGATAAAATGGCCGAGGCAGGTTATGAGAATTACCTCTACCTGTTTGAATAAATCTTCCTTTGCGTACGTCCTTTGCGTGATTGGCTTGGAAACCTGCGGTAGAGTACAGCCCTACCGCTTTTTTACGCGAGGCATTGGATGCACACGATATTGATAACCGGATTTGAACCCTTCGGCGGCGAGAGTGACAATCCATCTTGGCAAGTGGCACAAGCATTAGAAGGCTGGCAGCCCAATGAGGAGTGCATCGTTAAAGCCGTGCGCCTGCCCTGCACCTTTGACGATAGCTTACCGACGTTACACAGCGCGCTAGAATCACTCAGTCCGGTGATGGTGATCGCCCTTGGCCAAGCCGGTGGCCGCGCCGAGATAAGCTTAGAGAAGGTAGCGATCAATTATCAGAACGCGCCCATCCCGGACAACGCCGGTAAGCAGCCGCATGGCACGCCGGTGGTGCCATCTGGGCCCAACGCCTATTTTTCTACCTTACCCCTCAACCGTTTAGTGAACGCATTAAACGAAGCCCATCATCCTACCAGTATGTCTTACACCGCGGGCACCTTTGTGTGTAACCACGTGTTTTATGGCTTGATGCATGCGCTGGCTCATCACACCGAGGTACGCGCCGGCTTTATTCATATTCCCTACAGCCCAGCACAAGCGTGCAAACACCGCGCCCCGAGCATGCCGGTGGGTGATGTGGTAGCAGCGATGAAGATAGCTATTGAGTTGAGTTTATTGGATGATGATGCCACTACCGTGTGTGAAGGCATGTTGCACTAACACGCGTTAGATGGCGCTCAGACGATGAAGCTCAAACAATGACGCCTAGCAGCGGAGCACAGTTACGGTTACCGTGCTCCTAACCTAATCGCTTAAAACAGCCACTCAGTGACGAGATCGTTGTCGGTCAGCACGCTATCGAGAAAGGCAAACAAATGCGCATTCATCGGTGCCGTATCAAAGGCGCGAATGGAGGCAGGGTCTTGAATAAAGCGCTTGTTAGCGACCTCGCCCTCTGGATAGGCGGCGTGCAATAAGCCTTCAACCGCCAGAGGTGTCAATTCAAGGTGGCATTGAAAGCCATATACCCGTGGTCCGTACTTCACGATCTGGCGCGGACAGCCTTCGCTGCTAGCCAGTACACGACTATTGGGTGTCAGCCCCGGCATATCATGGTGCCAATGGCCCACAATTTCTTGTGGGGCAAAATGCGGCATATGTTCATCAATATGGCCATCTTCAGTTAACTGGATGGGGAAATAGCCAATCTCAGGCTCGGGGCTTTTCTGATACGACGCGCCCAATGCCTCACCAATCAGTTGCGCGCCGAGGCAAATCCCTAATACTGCACTGCCTTGTTCAATGCACTGGTTTATAAGTGCTTGCTCGCGCGGGCTATCAAAATGTGGGCATTCCGACTGTGGCGTATCTGGACTTTGCGGCCCGCCGAGTACCACCAGCAGATCAATTCCTTCACCGGTTTCCGGCAACGGCTCGCCCCGATACAAATGACTGGTGGTCACATGATAGGCACGCTCGTCACACCAATCTAAAATGGCTCCCGGGCCTTCAAACGCCTCGTGAATAACAAGATGGACGCGCATTCCTCACTCCTTGGGATTTATTTTAGGCATGACAGTGCTAAAGCATACTATATTGAGCCGCGGCCTCAAGCCTTGCCCACGACAAGCGGTGGTCGCGCCATAAACGCTTGAGTCAACAACTGAAACAACTGTTCGATTGTCGGCAGTTCATCTAGGCGCGCAGCTAATGAGGTATGCACCTCGGCCTCAATGCGATCGGAGTGACCACAAAGCCGATTACACAGCGATACAGGTGCAACAATATGTTGGCAATCGGCATCAATCAGCAGGCAAGCCTGCGCCAGCATTACGGTTTGTTTGCCTGCACCCACACCTAAATGCAGAATACGCTGGGCAGTTCCCACCACTTTTTTGCCGGCAATATTGAGGTTGTAGTCACCATCACAATACGATCCGGGCGTATCACCCACCGTGGTCGCAATGCCTAACTGATGGAAAAAAGACTGTAAAATGGTGCAAAAATACTGGTAAGCCGTCTGGATATGATACGGCGTGTTAGCCGGCCACACCGTCAGATAAGACACGTTAATCACGCCGGGCAGTTGCGGCACCGGCGCGCCGCCAGTCCGTCGGCTCTGTACGTGCCACCCTAACGACGATAATGCGCGGCGTAATTCAGGGGTTTGTGGCCATTTTTGGCCCGCCGGCAGCACCAAGGTTTGGGCGTCTGGCTGCCAAAGCAGTAATGCCTCGTTGAGCTCGCCCTGCTCTATCCGACGGATCAGCGCCTGCTCTTTATCGAACGCAGACGCCACCGACAGCGAGGGATAACGCAAAATCGTTTTTTGAGTCGCCATCATGCACCTGCTGTCGTTATATTCCTATTATTCGGCTGTTAACCGAACAAACGCTGCCAAATGCTTGGGTTGCGTTTGTCGTGATACTCTTCACGCAAGGCATCGATTTGGCGCATGCCCTGTTGTGCCTTATCGAGGTCGCCTTCGCTCAGCGCGGCATCAATTCCCTCTACCGTCACCGCCAGTTTATCGAACCCTTCCATGAAGGTCTCTGCTTTTTCCGGTGGATAGCTGCCCGCTTTGGCTTGCGCGATCAGGGTTTCCAGTTTAGCGACCGGTGCTTGCATCGCTTCGATGCTTTGTGCGCTCGCCGCCTCTTTGAAGGTCATTTTCATTTCTTTCATGATCGGCTTGAGCTCAGAGGCTGAGACATTCAGCGATAGCAACACCGCCACCGCGCCCATAAGTATGACTTTCTTCATTTTTGCTCCATGTGATTGTTTTTTAGTAATAATAATACGCCATTATATTACTCACTTCTCACGGTATTGCCTAGCTAAGAAGCGTAAAACAATGTAAAGCACTTACACATCTCGCATCCAGATGGTATGATTAATTGTAAATGATAATGATTTTAAGTCAGAAAATATGAAACAGCCTAGCTATCACCTCACGCACGTTATTGATACCCAAACCATCACACCCAATATGCAACGCTTGACCTTACAAAGCGACGCTTTCGCGGCGTTCCCCGCTGACTGTGAAGGCGGCTACATCAAGTTACTGTTTGATAAAGCGGGCAGCACGGATCTGAGCGGAGTAGCAGAAGGTGAGCGCCCTGTGATGCGCACCTATACCATTCGCCGTTTTATGCCTGGCCAGCAGCAAATTGAAGTGGATATGGTTCGCCACCAAATCGAGCAAGCCGACTGTGGCTTTGCCGCACGCTGGGCGCTGAATGCCCAAGTGGGCGATACCATTAATATTGCCGGCCCTGGAACGATTGCACCGATTAATCGCGACGCGGATTGGTTCTTTATGGTTGCCGACATGACCGCGTTGCCGGCACTATCAGCTAAGATCAAAACCTTGCCTCGCGATGCCAAAGGCTATGCGGTGATCCAGCTCGATACCGCAGAGGATGCCCAACCACTCGACGCCCCCGCAGGCATGGAGATCATTTGGCTAACTACCCCGACGTTGGCTGAGACGGTGAAAGCACAGCCTTGGTTAGCCGGGCAAGTGTCGGTATGGTGTGCCTGTGAATTTGAAAGCATGCGCGCACTGCGCCAATACTTCCGCAACGATCGTGATGTTGAGCGCGAGTTTATCTACATCAGCAGCTATTGGAAAAATGGCGTGACTGAAGAAGGCCACAAAGTGATCAAGCGCGAAGATGCGGAGAATAATCAGTAGGCCTAAACACCTTTTTTCACCTGCAGTGAGCGTGCTTATCGCGTCTCTACCCGCATAAAAAAAGCGCCGATATCGGCGCTTTTCTCGTTTAAGGGGGTTACCCTTTGATTATTTTGCTTGCTTATCGAGCAAGTCGAAGAAGAAGGCATATTCCAATGCATCTTCTTTAATCCGCTTAAAGCGCCCCGATGCGCCGCCGTGGCCGGCTTCCATGTCGGTTTTAAACACCAGCGTATGGTTGTCGGTTTTCAGCTCACGCAGTTTCGCGACCCATTTCATCGGCTCAAAGTACTGCACTTGTGAGTCATGCAAGCCTGTAGTGACTAACAAGTTAGGATAATCTTGCGCGCTGACATTGTCGTACGGTGAATAGCTGAGCATATATTCATAGTAGGTTTTGTCATTCGGGTTGCCCCACTCATCATACTCGTTAGTGGTCAGTGGAATCGACTCATCCAGCATGGTGGTAACGATATCCACAAATGGCACATGCGCTGCCACCCCTAAATATAACTCTGGCGCTTGGTTGATGATCGCCCCCATTAGCAAGCCACCGGCTGAGCCGCCGACCGCAAACACCTTGTCTTTATCGCCGTAGCCTTGCGCGGTCAGCGCTTTAGTCACATCAATAAAGTCGTTAAAAGTGTTCTTTTTGGTAAGCTTTTTACCGTCGTCATACCAAGGGCGTCCTAGCATTTCAGAACCGCGAATATGCGCAATCGCAAACACAAAGCCGCGATCCAACAGGCTTAAACGCGTGGTGGAGAACGTGGGCTCCATGGTGGCGCCGTATGAGCCGTAACCGTATTGATAAATCGGGTTGGTACCATCTTTTTTGAAGCGGTCTTTACGATACACCAAAGACACAGGCACCTGCGCACCATCACGCGCGGTGATCATCACCCGCTCTGACTGGTAGTTATCCGGATTAAACTCACCCAGCACTTGGTTTTGTTTGAGCATTTCACGCTCGCCCGACGCCAAATCAAACTCGTAGTAGGTGCCCGGTGTGGTCAAGCTGGTGTAGTATACGCGCACCGCAGAATTGTCCATTTCCGCATTGCCGGTCAGGTAAGACGCATAGGCCGAATCATCAAACTGTAACGGATATTCATCACCGTTAATCAGGTTTTGCACCGTGGTACGCGGCAAGCCATTTTCGCGCTGCTCGTACACTAGATGGTTGTCGAACAGGGTGAAATCAACCAACTGCACCTTATCATTTGGCGCGATCACATCTTGCCATTGGCTGCGATCGTCACGCTCGCTTTGGTGTACCTTCATCAAGCGGAAGTTGACTGCTTGGTAGTTGGTATAGATGTAATACCACTCGCCACGCTTCGCCACTTCATATTCTATGCCGGTTTCTCGCGGATAAAACGCTTGGGCAGTAGCATTCGGATCATTGGCATCCACGAGCGATACGCCGCTGGTTTCGGTGCTGGCGTGCCAAATAAAGATTTGCTCACCGTCTTTGCTTTTGCTCAAGCCAGTGTAGTAGCTGCTATCCGTTTCTTCGTAAATTAAATCATCAGCGGATTGCGGGGTCCCCAAACGGTGGCGATACACCTGATACCCTAGCAAGGTTTGCGGATCTTTTTTGATGTAGTAAAAGGCTTGGTTGTCGTTCTGCCACACAATGCTGCTCGAGGCGCCTTCAACCTTATCATCGAGGTACTCACCGGTAGTGAGGTCTTTAACTTGAATGGTATAAACGCGGCGGCTGAGGGTATCTTCTCCATACGCTAATAGGTTTTCGTTTGGACTGACGCTCAGTTGGCCAATGCTGTAAAACTCATGCCCTTTTGCGAGCGCGTTGACATCCAAAATCACCGTTTTGTCGGTGCCCGCAAAGTCTTTCGCGCGCACATAGGTGCGATATTCATCGTCGCCTTCCACTTCACTGGAATAGAAATAACTGCCTTTTTTGACGGGAACCGAGGCATCGTCTTTGACGATACGCCCTTTGATTTCATCGAATAGCTTAGCTTGCATTGGCTCAGTGTGTGCGAGCACCTGATCGGCGTAGGCGTTTTCTTGATTAAGATGGGCGATCACATCAGGATCTTGGCGTGCATCATCACGCATCCAATAGTAGTTATCCACGCGCGTGTCGCCGTGAATGGTCATTTCATGAGGGATTTTTTTCGCGACAGGCGCACTCAGTTCGCCTGGGCTGGAAGCTTTCACGTGTGACTCTCCTTGAAAACTGCACCCTGAGAGCAAGGACACCGCCAGTGCTCCGGTGAGTAAAATGTGTCGGGACATACTTTTCCTTCAGGTTTATTTAGCCATAACAGTAATTTAACAAACAAGCATCCTATTAATGACCTGAGGGCATCAAGCAAGTTCCAATAAACAATCTTCTTTTTATCGTTCGCCAAATGACTCACAGTCTAATGCGTCCTGAGTGCAAACATCATTGTTTTTAGCTTTAAACAGCAAATTACCGCGTTTTAGCCGTGTGGGGTTTAATCATCGACACCCACCGTAGGTGCAAAGAGCAACAGCTAGCAACAGCATTACGTCGGCACGAGCATCATCGCCGATTGGGCTGCAACATCAATATGTTGCCCGCTCGAGACCGTGACGCCCGTCAGCAGATCAGTCCAATCATTTTCCAGCGTCACTGGGAGTGATTGAGGATTGAGTGATTTATTTAACACCAATATTCCTGCCTCGCCCCGCTTTATCACCAACCGATCATCGGTCGCTTCTAAGACACGCATGGGCTCACCATGGGTCAAATTATGGAAGGCGATCATTTGCACCATCTTTGGATCTTTCCACGCATTTTGCCAGCGTGGTTGGCCGTCTTCCCCTTTGATACCACTGGGATCAAGATCGGTATAAATCAGTGGCACGCCACCATCACGCCCCAAGATATATGCGTAAGCCAGCCACTCGCTCGCTTCGTCCATCACCAAATCCAAGAAAACATCATTGTTGGGAATGTCATGGGTAATGGCAAAAGTAATTGCACGCCCTCGTGATAACGCTTGGCCAAAGCAGTAAGGGTCAATCAAGGATTTGAGGCTGCCTGGGTTGGAAAAAGCCTGATAAAGCGTTGAGAACAGCGGAAAGTCGTAGGCACCTAAACATGTTTCTTGTAAATAGGGAGCCAGAAAGAGTTCATACTCTTCTTTGCTTGCGCCACCGTCTGTGATGATTTCGCCAAAAATATGCGCATCATGGGTAATATCATCGGTCCACACGCGTTTGAGGTGCTCTAAGGTCATGTGCTTGGCCGCATCAATCCGAAAACCTTTCACGCCAATTACTTTTAACGCCTTAAGGTAGGCACGTTGCTGCGCTATCACATGATCACACACCCGCAGTGTCGGCAACCCCGGATCGCTAGGTCCGCCACTAATGCGCCCGTTTTGTACTTGCCAGGTGTCTTTCCAATCTTGTATGCCAAACGCATCGACGAAGTCCTGCTCAGTAAACAGTGGCTGAGATAAGTCGCCAAATAATGTCAGTTCGCGATAGCGTTCTTCATAGGTTTGATAGGTTGCCATCACAGTTTGGCTTGGATAATTCAAGTCAGTGCGGGCATGCGCCTCATTGGCCATATGATTGAAAACCACATCGACGTACGTAAACACACCAACACGGTTTAACGCTGCAACCATCGCTTTAAAATCCGTGGTGTTTCCGAGCGCATTTTCAATTACACGATAATCTTGCGGCTGGTACCTTAGCCACCAGCGTTCATCTTGCTCGCTTTTCATCGGAGGGGACACCAGCACCGAGCCATATCCTAGCGCGCTGATCTCCGCCGCGCGCTGTGCAATATCCGCGTACTTCCAATCAAAAGCATGCAAGATAACATTGGCTCCCATTGATTGGGTGTCTTGTAAGCCGTTCATATCTGTCTTCTCATCGCGTTTAGGCATCGACTGTGATCCCGTTGTTGATGGCTAATTCAATAGCCAAAATTATAAACGCTATACACGCGCCGCCCTCCTCCTTTGGCTCGTTGTGTAAGGATGATAAGCAAGGCGTAGTGGGTAAAAAAGCTTTATCAGTGTGATGCTGGTAAATCGTCTTGTGGGATTGGTAGGGTGCGCGTCATGGGCTCAAAGACCATAAAGGTATTTTTTCCCTCATGCTTTGCGCGATAAAGCGCATCATCGGCTTGAGTCAGTAAGCGATCGATACACAGTGCTTGTTTTGTGACCGTCACTCCAATACTCGTGGAGAGAGTCATGTCGTGTTCCGTGTAACTGTTACTTATCCTGCTTAAAATTTGACGACACAAGAGTTGCGCTTCTGCCGTTCCACAATGAGGCAGCATAACCGCAAACTCTTCACCACCAAGCCTACCCACGATACCTTGATCACCAATAACCTGCTCAAAAATGCAAGCACAATGAACCAGCACTTTGTCACCTAAAGAATGGCCGAATGAGTCGTTTATTTTCTTAAAATCATCAATATCGATCATAAGAACGCTGATAGGATAGTCATCGCCCGCCAATGCTGCTTTTGCCCTCTGCGTAAACGCTCTACGATTAAGCAATCCAGTTAAACTGTCCCTTGTTGCTTCTCTCTGCAACTTCTCATTAAGTCTTTCCAACTTGAATAAAAAAATAGCGAGCGTACTTACTACAAAGTAAGCGATACCCACCATGATAAAGCCAGCTTGTAGTAAAGATGTGCCTAGAAACTGCGTAAACAGATGAGGGTAGAAATAAGAAAGTAAAGAGCGAGATAAAAAAGCGATACCAAAACCACACACAATCATGGCTAACCAACGTTTCAGCCTAAGCCCTCCATCTTTCTCACTTTTGGTAATGGTTCCAGAGACAAATAGAAGCTGAATACCCACAATCAAACTAAAGAAAACTACACGCTGACCAATATCGTCCAGGTGCCAAGCCATTAAAACAACGGAAACTAGGACGGGTAAGACAAGCTGCCACCAAGGAACACACCGAGAAAAGATCCGCCCTATCGCCCAATGACTAATGGAGAACGCTGTCATAACGCAGGCATTATAAAACATAATACCAAAGAAGGGCGGAACCATTGGGCGAGCGTAAAGCACCATATTAGCAACGCCATGAAGGACTAAAGACAAAGCCCACCCATCAATGCCAGGCTCCTGGCGCCGCTCCATTAGCAATAAAGTAGCGAAAAGCCATTGAACCAATGTTGAAGTAACCAGTAATGTTGGTGCGTCAAGTTCAATCATAATTGCTATACAACCGGTTGCATTTCACCGTTCTTGGTATCCGCACCAACACCCAACCCGGGCGACAGCACAGGCAGCCACTCCATCCTATTGTGTGAAATTAAAGAAAAATGACACACGGGCTCACATACTAGCATCGTTAACGCTAGCATTTACCAAATTGAATCCACTATATCTTGCTTTGATCATTCACTACGGTACAACACTTTAATGATATGCCAGCCGAATTTGGTTTTTATCGGCCCAAGAGGACGCAGTAATTCGCCACTGAATACTGCTTTATCGAAAGGTGGTGCCATGTCACCGCGACGAAATTCGCCTAGATCACCGCCTCGCTTACCCGAGGGACATTGCGAGTGCTTTTTCGCAAGCGTTTGGAAGTTTGCACCTTTTCTAAGCTGGTCTAGCAAAGAGGTTGCTTGCGATTTGTCTTTCACCAATATATGAAGGGCTGCTGCTTTTTTGGTCATCAGGGCGTCTCGTAAAATTAAAGCCGCTCAGTATACCGGATTTCTTCCGCTGGATAACCAGAATTGTAAGGCGACCAGAGCCGACTTACACGGAGGGAACCCAGGCAATGATATCGGCAAAGATGAGGATTAGCACAAAAATCAGCACATATTCATTAGAGGTGGAAACATAAAATAGAAAAAATCTCACTCCTCCGGCCTTTTTAATGCCAGCTCTATCCAGTTTCGTCATTCCCGACTGCTTTTGATTGCTATCTATCGCTATCGCACTAACACCCCTTAAAACGCTGATTTGATCGCATTTTGGTGGAAAAAACACATTAGAGAAAGCAGCGTTTATCGTCATAAAAAGCATAAAAAAGAGATCTGTATCACACTACTGACACGTTGATATTCATCTGACTTTAATAATTACACCTCTGATGGTTAAGCTGTTTGTATTGTCTGTTATTTGTGTAAAAACATTGGCAGATGCTTTTACGGGTATAGGAGAGAGAGGCGAGAACTGCCACCTCACTCACTGAGAAAAGGATCTTAATCACACTCTCGTTCACCACGATTGAAAGCTAATCCACATATCGGAGGGACATGATGTCCATTTATAGCCACCTTAAGCAATTGACTGCAATTTCATGCGTTGCCGCCGCATTAGGCTTCTCAGCCATGGCCAATGCCGACACTTGGCGTTATGCCCACGAGGAGTACGAAGGTGACGTGCAGGACGTCTATGCACACAAATTTAAGGAGTACATTGAAGATAACTCAGAACATTCATTGCAAATTTATCGCTTTGGCGAGCTCGGCGAGTCTGACGATATCATGGAGCAAACCCAAGCGGGCATCTTGCAATTTGTTAACCAATCACCCGGCTTTACTGGTTCGTTAATTCCTGAAGCACAAATCTTCTTTATCCCTTATCTGATGCCAACGGAAATGGACACTGTGGTAGAGTTCTTCCGCCAGAGTAAAGCGGTCAATGAAAACTTCCCTGAGCTGTACGAAGAGCAAGGTCTAGAACTGCTCAAGATGTATCCAGAAGGTGAAATGGTGATGACGGCAGACGAGCCTGTCACCGAACCTGCAGACCTGGAAGGGAAGAAAATTCGTGTGATGACTAATCCACTGCTGTCATCTACCTACGAAGCGTTTGGTGCAACGCCAACGCCATTACCGTGGGGTGAGGTATACGGCGCGCTACAAACCAACATGATTCAAGGCCAAGAAAACCCGATTTTCTGGATTGAATCAGGCGGTTTGTACGAAGTATCACCTAACTTAATCTTTACACACCATGGTTGGTTCACCACTGCATCAATGGCGAACAAAGAGTTCTTTGATGGTTTGTCTTCTGATGATCAAGCAATGATCCGTGATGCCGCTGATTATGCGTTCAACGAAACGGTTCAACACATCCGTGGTCTTGCAGAGAAATCGCTCGATAAAATTCAGTCGGCAAGTGACGAGGTGACCGTGACACGCTTGACCGATGCACAGATCGAGAAATTTAAAGCACGTGCACCACAAGTGGAAGAAACCTTCTATGAAATGACCGGTGAAAGCGGTAAAGCACTTCTTAACCAGTTTAAGAAAGACTTGGAAGCCGTTACTAACTAGTTGTCAGTCGTACAGGCACCGCCCCACGCGGTGCCTGTTTATTTGAGGAATACGCAATGACCGATTCCGACTCTCTCAAGTACCACTCCGAGCTACCTGGCCTCCTTGGCAAACTGGATACCCTGATTTGTAAAATCGAATCCTTTATGTTGGCTGCCGGTGTGCTCTTAATGGCCCTAAATACCTGTGTCAACGTCATTGCACGCTTTGGCTTTGGACAAGGGTTATTTTTTTCAGGCGAAATTAATCGCATTTTAATTATATTGATCACCTTTGCAGGAATTGGTTATGCCGCTCGTCATGGCCGCCATATACGGATGTCTGCCCTTTATGACACCTTGCCATTCACAGGCAGAAAAATTCTAATGACTACGATCGCGCTCGTGACCGGCCTGATCATGCTGGTATTGGCCTATTTTTCTTATCAATACATTGCCTCTGTCTATGATCGTGGCCGTATTTTACCTGCCCTCGGCTTTGAAATTTGGTGGATCTATATTTGGGTGCCGCTTGGGTTTGCTATCACCGGTATTCAATACGGACTCACTGTTTATAAAAATCTCACATCACCCGATGTTTATCTCTCCGCTGGCGTGCTTGACGGTTACGCTGAGACTGAAAGTGAAGTTTAAATAGGCACCAACCACTATGGCCATGACTTTAATGCTCATCATGATTGTCTTGCTCGTGCTCGGCTTTCCGATGATGATCCCACTTACGGCTGCCGCCTTAACCGGTTTTTACATGATGTTTGGCGGTGTCGGTCAAATGGACACCTTTATTCAGCAAGTGTTAGGCGGCATTCGGCCCGCCTCGTTAATTGCTGTGCCCATGTTTATTCTTGCTGCTGATATTATGACTCGGGGGCAATCAGCGAATCGCTTAATTGATATGGTCATGACCTTTATCGGCCATATTCGTGGTGGCTTAGCGATCAGCACCGCGACCTCTTGTACCTTATTTGGTGCGGTATCAGGTTCTACCCAAGCCACTGTTGTCGCAGTAGGCTCAGCCCTACGCCCTAAATTGCTTCGAGCAGGCTACAGTGATTCGTTTTCGCTTGCCTTAATCATCAATGCCAGTGATATCGCCTTTTTGATCCCACCCAGTATAGGCATGATTATTTATGGCGTGATCTCGGAAACATCGATTGCTGAACTCTTTATCGCCGGGATAGGCCCAGGCCTAATGATCCTCACCTTCTTCTCGCTTTACTGTTTGTATTACGCCACTGTCAATAAAGTACCAACGGAACCCAAAGCCAGTTGGAGCGAACGTCTCACAGCGACGCGCAAAGCATTATGGCCACTGATGTTCCCACTCATCATTGTTGGGGGTATTTATGGCGGCGTCTTTAGTCCAACCGAAGCAGCGGCCGTGTGTGTGCTTTATGCCATGATTCTTGAGTTTGGCGTATTCCGATCATTGAGCCGTAAAGACGTGTTCATCATTGCACGGTCAACGGGCTTAATCACCGCGGTGGTCTTTATTCTTGTTGGCGTCGGTAATGGATTTTCTTGGATTATTTCATTCGCGCAAATTCCGCAAACCATTCTCGAGGCCGTGGGGATCAACCAAATGGGGCCGATGGGTGTCTTGGCATCTATCTCTATCGCCTTTTTCGTTGCTTGTATGTTCGTTGATCCGATTGTGGTGATCTTGGTATTAACGCCCATATTTGCACCTGCGATAGAAGCGACTAGTCTTGATCCTGTCCATGTTGGGATTGTGATCACCTTGCAAGTAGCGATTGGCTCAGCCACTCCGCCATTTGGTTGTGACATTTTCACGGCCATTGCCATTTTCAAAAAACCCTATTGGGAAGTTATCCGCGGAACGGGGCCTTTTATCGCGATGCTGCTTCTATCAGCCGCGCTGTTGGTGATGTTCCCGCAGATTGCGTTATTCCTACGTGATATCGCGTTTGGGTAACTAAACAACAGGAGTAATTGATGTTTAAAAGAATACTGGTAGCCGTCGATGGCTCATATTCTGCATTAAATGCGTTAGATAAAGCGATTGAGCTGCAGCAACTCACCCATGCTGAACTCTACTTATTGTGTGTGTTTAAACATCACAGCTTGTTCGAGGCGTCATTGTCGATGGTTCGCCCCGATCGATTACAAATTCCAGATCAAACCTTAAGCGAATACGCCCGCAACATTGTCGAGCAAGCCAAGCAACACGCACTTGAAAATGGCGGCGAAGGTGTGCGCGGGTTTGTCAAAGGCGGGCGTCCTTCCAAAACCATTATCAAGTTTGCGAAAAGCAAAGAAGTGGATTTGATTGTCATGGGCGCACATGGCACGCACTCCGATAAAGACGGGATGTTTCTTGGCAGTGTGTCTCACCGTGTGGCAGGGCGGGCACATTGCCCCACGATGGTGGTTTAACCCTGTGTTGATGGCCTGGTACCTGTATTAACGGCGTCCCTGTATTGACGGCGTAGTATCGGCCATTCAATCACCCATTCTATCGACGATAAAAACGCCGGTCGTTTAAGACCGGCGTTTTTTGCTTACAACGAGGTTTTTCTAGAACAGAACGCGGGCTTATTGAATATGGAAATAGTGGCTATTGAGCACTAAATGCACACCAATCGCTGCGATATAGCCCAACATGATCACCGGCGCCCATTTTAAGTGTCCAAAGAAAGTATATTTACCGTGCGCTTGCCCCATCAGCGCGACACCGGCCGCAGAGCCAAGAGACAACAAGCTACCCCCCACACCCGCTGTTAACGTAACTAACAGCCAGTTACCGTGTGACATCTCAGGGCTCATGGTTAATACCGCAAACATAACAGGAATGTTGTCTACCACCGCCGATAGCACACCGACAAGTGTATTGGCCCAGATCGGATCCCATTCTAAATACATCACATTCGACACCAGCGACAGATAACCAATCAAACTCAAGCCACCCACGCACATCACGACACCATAAAAGAACAGCAGTGTGTCCCACTCTGCATGGGAAATACGGCGAAAGACATCAAACGGGACCACTGAACCGAGACGACTCAGCGCGGCTTCATCATTTTTGGCTTCAGCAATCGCCCGTTTCCGCGCCAAAGAACGTGGTAACGTTCGGCGCAGGTAAAAACCAAAGAACTGCAAATACGCGAGGCCCATCATCATGCCCATGACCGGCGGGAAATGAATCAAGCCGTGGAAGGCAACTGCCGTTGCAATCGTGAGCAAAAACAGCACCATAATTCGTCGAGCGCCACGCTTTAACTCGACATATTCTTGCATCACGTCCGGCTGAGTGCGTGGAATAAAGCGTGACATGATAAAAGCTGGGATCACGTAGTTCACAACAGATGGAATAAACAAAGCACCAAATTCGGTGAAAGTAACCTTGCCCGCCTGCCAAACCATTAAGGTGGTGATATCACCAAAGGGACTAAACGCTCCGCCGGCGTTCGCTGCAACCACAATATTGATACACGCGAGGTTTACAAAACGTGGATTGTCGCCCCCAATTTTCAACACAATGGTACACATCAGCAGTGCGGTTGTGAGGTTATCAGCAATCGGCGAGATGAAGAAAGAAAGTACCCCAGTAATCCAAAACAAGGTTCTAAGGTCATAGCCTTTACTTAATATCCATGCCTTTAATCCATCAAACAGGCGCCTCTCTTCCATCGCCGAGATATAGGTCATTGCCACCAGCAAGAAAAGCAACAACTCTGCGTACTCCAGCAAGTTGTGCTCAAGCGCGGCATGCGCCGGTGCCATATTTCCCCATTGTGAGTATGCAAACCCGATCAGTAACCAAATCAGCCCCGCGGCTAACAATACAGGCTTTGATTTTCTTAAGTGGAGCTTTTCTTCCAACATGACTAGGCTGTAAGCAACCGCAAAGATTGCCAAAGACACATACCCTACCCATGACTGGGTGAGATCCAGTCCCTCGCCTGTTGTAGCGGCAAAAGCCGTTGGCGACACTACCGCCAACGCCGCAACCAAACGCTTCATCCTTGAGCCTCCAAATTTTATTTCCTTATTTTTGATATAACAAACAGCGCGCTCTGTGGCATTCACTCCGAACGATAATTGTTTATTTTGTCGTCTTAGGTCACCACAGAACAAAAACGAACATAATATTAACAAATATGGCGATAACGTCTATTGATAACCATGATGAAATCACAAAAAAGAAGTGACATTCTCTACTGTCAAGATTAATAATATCAATTTACTAGTCGATGTTCGCTGTTATCTCTGGCAAAAATCGACTAGGTTTAAGAAAAGTGTACGAAATGTGCCATCGCACGCTGTTCGACTAACAATAACAAATAGACAACATCGCAACTGCATCGTCGCGGTTGCGCAAGGATGTGTGAGTAACAAGAAGGGAGTCACCATGAAAACACTGAAAATTGCTGCCGTTGTATGTGCAGCGGTCCTATCACTGGGGCATGCACCATTCGCATTTGCCGAGACCGCTCGCGTCGCCGTATCCCAAATCGTTGAGCACCCCGCTCTTGACGCGACCCGCAACGGTCTGCTTGATGGCTTGGAGAAGAAAGGATATATCCAAGGGGACAACTTGTCGTTTAAATATCAAACTGCGCAAGGTAATCCAGCAATTGCGGTGCAGATTGCGCGTCAATATGTTGGAGAACAACCTGACGTCTTAGTCGGTATCGCGACACCATCAGCGCAAGCGCTCGCTGCTGCAACACGCGACGTACCCGTCATTTTTACGGCGGTAACAGATCCTATCGGCGCCAAATTAGTGAAAGATATGGCTGCGCCAACGGGTAACGTCACCGGCTTATCTGATCTTTCTCCTGTTGCCCAGCATGTGGCGCTGGCCAAAGAGCTGCTTCCCAACCTGTCGACGATTGGAGTGGTTTATAACCCCGGTGAAGCGAATGCAGTGACATTGGTTGATCTGTTAAAAGACGCGGCAGCAGAGCACGGGATAAAAGTGATCGAAGGCACGGCATTGAAAAGCGCAGATGTGCAATCTGCTGCGCAAGTTGTTGCCACCCAATCCGATATTATCTATGCGCCAACAGACAATACTGTTGCCAGTGCGATTGATGGTTTAGTGGCCGCTGCAAACTCAGCAGATACCCCTGTTCTAGGTGGATCGACGTCCTATATCCCCAATGGCGCGGTCGTTGCACTTGGCTTTGATTATTACTCCGTCGGGGTGCAAACAGCGGACTATGTTGCGGCCATCTTAGACGGCGAGCCGATTTCATCTCTGCCTGCCAACGTTGCGGAAGGGTCTGACTTAGCCGTGAACCGTTCGGCTGCAGACAAGTTGGGGATCGACGTGCCAGCTTCTATCTTGGATCGCGCCTCACGAATCGTAGAGTAGTTAGGCTCAATCTAGGAGTAGTAAATGACGGCAATTGCGTTTTTCGGCACCCTAGAAGTCGGCCTAGTTTATGGCTTGGTTGCGCTAGGTGTCTATCTCACTTTTCGTGTACTCGATTTTCCTGATTTAACGGTTGACGGCAGTTTCCCGATGGGCGCCGCCGTTGCCGCTACTATGATCGTGGCGGGTTACAACCCATGGTTTGCGACCGCAATGGCGATTTTGGCTGGCGGCATCACCGGATTAGTCACTGCTTTTCTCACTGTAAAGTGCGGCATCCTCAACTTGCTCGCCAGTATTTTGACCATGATTGCCGCATTTTCGGTAAACATTCGTATTATGGGGCGACCCAATATTGCCTTACTCGGCGAGGAAACTATTCTAACGCCATTTGAATCACTCGGTATTGCCCCCGTCTATTTGCGTCCCTTAGTCGTGGGCGTATTAGTGATTATCAGTGGGCTACTCGTGGTCCGCTTATTAGCCAGTGATTTTGGCTTGGGGTTACGCGCAACGGGCGTTAATGCGCGAATGGTTCAAGCACAAGGCGGCAGCACGGCGATGTACACCTATTTTGGTCTCGCCCTTTCAAATGCCTTTGTTGGCTTTGCCGGTGCATTATTTGCGCAAACCAATAGTTTTGCCGATGTGACCTCTGGCGTAGGGACCATTGTCGTCGGTCTCGCCGCCGTGATCCTCGGACAAACATTACTGCCCGGACGTAAAGTCTGGATCGCCGTTGTGGCGGTGATTCTGGGTTCCATTTTATATCGCCTCGCCGTCGGCTTTGCACTATCGAGTGGCATGTTTGGTCTTCAAGCCTCTGATCTCAACTTGGTTACCGCGGTGCTGGTTGCCGTGGCATTGATCGCTCCCAAAATGCGCCAACAGTATCAAAAGTCCAAACGCGCAAAACAGGCGGAGGTGTCAGGATGATCTCGCTGAACAATATTCAGGTCACGTTTAATCCAGGGACCGTCCTCGAAAACCGTGCTCTGCGCGGCGTAAGCTTAACCATTCCCGAAAACGAGTTTGTCACCATCATTGGTTCCAATGGCGCAGGCAAATCAACCTTACTGGGCGCCGTCACCGGTGAAACGCCGATGATTGGCGGCCAAGTTATGATTGACGATATTAATGTGACCAAGAAGGCTGTGCATCAGCGCGCCACCCTTGCCGCACGCGTATTTCAAGATCCACTTGCGGGTACCTGCGCGTCGTTAACCATCGAAGAAAACTTAGCGCTGGCTTATCGGCGAGGTAAAGGGCGCGGTTGGTCACGTGCGCTTGGGAGTAAACGTCGTAAATTGTTCCAAGAGCGCATTGCGATTTTGGGGTTAGGTTTGGAAGATAGACTAGGGGATAGCATTGGTCTGCTGTCTGGAGGTCAGCGTCAGGCCGTAAGTTTGGTGATGGCCACCCTGTCAGACAGCAAGCTTTTATTGCTCGATGAACACACCGCCGCTCTGGATCCACGCATGGCCGCGTTCGTGATTGATTTAACCAAAACTATCGTCAATGAGTTTAACCTCACTGCCATGATGGTCACGCACTCGATGAAAGACGCACTGGCATGCGGTGATCGAACCGTAATGCTACACCAAGGTAACATTGTGCTAGATGTCCATGGTGATGAGCGCAAAAATATGGACGTGCCACATCTTTTGGACATGTTCAACAAAGTGCGCGGCGAAACCCTCGCCGACGACAGCTTGCTGCTCGGTTAACTTGCTACGGCGCTTGCTGTTATATAAGCGCCTAGTCATCTATTTTCTATGACTTATTTTTGCTCGGCCACCACTGATTAATCAGGCGTCCTCCTAATGAGGGCTGGTAACGCCAACAGTGATCGAACATGGCCATTAATTCAGGGTTGCCATATTTGGATAAGCTTACCGCATGGAAACGGTTTTGCTTTAACTTCAATGCATCAATCTTTTCGATCATCGTCTCGGACTGCTTAGGAGCAATAAAGTCCGACACCACCACTAGATCGGCGTTTTGATAGCGTTCACCGGCCATCAGATTAAGCGCTTTTTCGATCACAGGTGCCATATCTGTCCCGCCGTGGAACCGATATGAAAGAAAGCTCATCGCTTCTTGCAAACCGCGCTCACCGGTCAGCTCATAGCTGATATGGTCAGTGGAAAAAAGCATCACGTAACAATCACGATGCTCGGTCGCGGCAATCCGCATTAATACATACGCTAGCGCTTTAGCGCATTGCTCTGGAAAACCACTCATCGAGCCTGAAGCATCGATGGCTATGATAAAAGGTCCCTTTTTTTGCTCTGGCTTGGATTGACTGGGTGCGTACGTCTCTACTTTTTTCCGGCGATGGGCTTGGCCCGTCATTTGATAATTCAGCAGTTGTTTATCGACAAGCTGTTTATAAAAAACAACCTCGAGCGCAGGATCAGCCAGCAATACCGCCTCATTGGGTAAGAGACGGTCAACACGATCACTTTGGCAGATGCCGGTGATGTCATCAGGGACATCAACTTGCTTTTCCGGCACGGTTTTTAGCGTTTCCGTCGGCTGCTCGCTGGGCCCTTGCGCATCAACATGGTTCGCCATTCGCCCTAACTGTTCGGCAATCGCCTGAAGCTCTGGGTTTTTCTCTAAAAAAGTAATAAACCGTTTAAGTAAGGTGACGTCTTGCTGGGAAAGCGAGCTGGCCGCCATATCCCATAGCCGCCCCACTTTGCTGATATCACCCGATTGATCCACGCCATTCATTTTTTGATAGGTCGAGATACGGCGATAGAGATCGTCGAGTAATTTTTGTTTTTGTGCTTCAACACTGTCGGACTGGTTTTTTTGTATTTCCGCTTTTAAATGCGCGTGCCATTTGTTGCAAAAGTACGACTGAAACATAGGATCAGCATGTTGAGCTTGATGGGCTGCGAGCCTTTCTGCCTGCGGATAGAAAGAAGAAACAGATTTTAATTGGCTTAGTAAAGTATCAATGTTTTTTTCAAACGCGCGCGCGGTTTTTTCGGTGGCCTGCTCGTAGTATTGAATTTCTTGCTTCAGAGAGGCTGACAACCCTTGTTGAACCAGTTTGCGCTTTGTTTGCCCACGCCAGCGGTGAAGCTGTTTTTTTACTGCTCGCTTAATCGCTGGGCTTCGTTCTGTCAACACAAGTAACTGGGGATGAGACATCAACTCTGTCATCGCCGCATCCAGTAACCCAGACTCGGCGAGCATCAACCCCATGTTCAGGCTCTCAGCGCTCAGCATCACTGGCTCCTGAGAAGAATTCACCTAAGCGCGCTAAACGATTAACTTGGCGCTCTAGGTTATTAATCTGCGTTTTGACCTCATGTTCGACGTCGACCAAACTCGCTGACGCGGTTTCAAGCAGATCCGGTTGCGCAAATAAATGGGGCAACCCAGCATTGAGCTGACTGCGCGCGCGACGAATTAAAAACTGCGCATGCTGCAATTGTTCAAGCGCATGATCTGTTTGTTGTGTCCATGTGGCCAGCTGTTCCTCGCTCGGATCGTTCACGCCCACCAGGGCCATAGGCACCGGCCGATTAGCAATGTCTTTGATGACTAAGGCGTGCTGCGCATCCCACTCCAGAGTGAGCCGGCACAGGTGATTATTTTTATTCACATAGCCATACAAGTCTGTGCTGCCTGTTTTCAACTTTTTCTCAATGTCAGCCGCATCAAGATACACCCAACGACTGTCACCTTTTTCTTGCTCTGAAACCGATGGGTTGGCTCGAAGTAGAACAAAACGAACCAAATCTCGACTTTGGTTGACCGTGAAGCGAGGCGACTGGCTCAAGTCAATCATCGCTTTGCGCGTGAGCCCAGCGTTGGCCGTGTCTTGTCGATAGGTCAGCGCTTCAGCTGTGTCTTGCTCAATATCTTCTAACGCCACTTTGACGTCATCGAGCAAGGCAAGCACTTCTTGTTGATCGAACAGAACTTCTTTGGCAAATGCCTGCATCACGGTTTTCACCACATCACGCGATTCTGGGCTATGCCATAGGCAGTCTTCCAGTAACAATAAGTCCAATGGGGCGACTTCATCACGACCATTGAAAAAAGCGGCCGCTTTTAGCAAACGCACCGCCTTTTTCCACCGGCGATCGGACACATAAAGTTCACTTGGGTCGAATTGTGATTGTTCACTGCCGGCATTTTCTACCCGCTGTTTTAGTGTGTAGAGTTTTTCGAATATCGCATCCGGCAGACCCAAGGTGGGAATAATGGTCTGCCAATCCTGATATTCTTGATGGCTAATTTTCAACTTATCGGCCACCGCCACTTCGTCCTGGCTGGGCTCGGTAAGCATCAGTTTGAAGTTTTTCTTCTCTTGGATACGATTGACGAAAACGCGGAGTAACATGCGATCATAGAGCGCATCAAGGCCACTATCGGGATCAGGCAGTTCATTGGACGCGGTCACTAACAACCGCATAGGGACAGGATAAACATGCTCACCGTTTTTAAAGGTGCGTTCATTCACAACGGTTAAAAGAGTGTTAAGAATGGCAGGTCCGGCTTTCCATATTTCATCCAAAAATACCACATCAGCATTGGGTAGGTAGCCGTCGGTTAGGCGTACGTATTTGCCTTCATCTTTTAGCGCTTGAATCGAAAGCGGGCCAAACACTTCTTCCGGTGTCGAAAAGCGCGTCATTAAATATTCAAAAAATTGGCTGTTATCAAACGCCTCTATCAAACGTTTCGCAATATAGCTTTTGGCAATGCCTGGCGGGCCGAGTAAAAACACACTTTCACCCGCGAGTGCGGCCAATAGACACATTTTGATAGTGTGCTCGCGTTCGTATACCCCACTAGATAGAGCATCAATAAGGCTTGCAATACGCTCGGGTAATAGCGCGCGACGGCTGACGGTGGCAAGGTTTTGAGACAAGTGGCACTCCGCTATTTGTGGCTAGGTGTCATCGTTAACGCATTTGATTCAAATCGGTAAAAAGCTTCACTGCTCTTTAACCATGGCAAGATTCCACTACTTTGCCATTCGCTAGCGGTTTTTGTGCGCAAAAAACCGCCTAATGTGTAACTTAATATTACTTTATGTATTGATATATCA
>NZ_MUFG01000018.1:0-61048 GCF_001996065.1 Salinivibrio sp. MA351
ATACGTGGTTTAGTGGTGCGTGCGTAGCGGTTGGGTTTGATCTATCGCTCTGTTTTATATGTTTTTTATATCAAATTAATAAAGGCGTGACCGGTGTCACCCTGCCAGCGAGCGCCGACAGGGTGGCAAGGCATTCAGCGTTCTGACATGGCCAGTTGGAATTCAGGAGATTGCTGGCGCAGCCAGCGTAGGCGTAACCCGAGCAGCACCGCGGCACTGGATAAGCCAATGATGATGCCTATCCAAAACCCATGCGCGCCCATGGCTGGGACGAGCCAATCTGTCATTCCGAGTACATAGCCAAGCGGCAAGCCCAAACCCCAGTATGCGATCAGAGTGCGCTGGAAAATGGCACGCATATCTTTGTAGCCACGCAGGGCACCAGCCGCGACCACTTGAATGGCGTCGGTGATCTGATATACCGCGGCCAATAACATCAGTGATGACGCCAACGTTGCCACGTCTGGATTATCGGAATACAGGGCGATAATTGGATCGCGCAGCCAAACGGTCAGTAGCGCGGTAATAACAGCTGTGCTCACCCCCAGCCAAATCCCAATTTTGGCGGAGTTGCCTGCTCCCTCGGTGGTGCGCTTGCCCAGCAGGTGGCCGACACGAATACTGACGGCGACACCCAAACTCATGGGTAACATGAAAATCATGGTGGAGAAGTTAATGGCCACTTGGTGCGCTGCGACGGTAATAGAGCCAAGTGGTGCGATTAAAATGGCAATCGCCGCAAATAAGGTCACCTCAAAAAACAGCGAAGCAGCGACTGGGAACCCGAGTCGAAAGAGGCGGATTTGCTCTTTGAGTGCTGGCGCGTAAAGCGAGGCAAAAAGCTGAAGACCACTGAGTTTTTTGCTCACTGCTACATATAGCGCCATAAGGATAGCCATGATCCAATACACCAGCGCGGTAGCGACACCGCACCCCACGCCGCCAAGCTCTGGCGCGCCGAGTTTGCCGTACACAAACATCCAGTTGAGTGGAATGTTTGCCGCAAGCCCGATAAAGCCAATGACCATTGCGGGAATGGTGAGCGACATTCCCTCGCATAAGTTACGAATGGATTGAAACACCAAGAAAGCCGGCACCGCCCAGATTACCGCATGTAAGTAACCGATGGTTTTTTCAGTTAGCGCTGCTTCCACATCCATGAGATTAATAATAAAACCGGCTTTATAAAGAATAAGCCCAATGGGTATGCTCAACAGCAATGCCATATACAGACCTTGCTGAAATTGAAACGGGATCGCAGTGGCTTTGCTCGCCCCATTAAGTTGCGCAATCATAGGGACCATGGCCATTAGCAGGCCAATCCCAAACAAGATGGCTGGCATCCATATACTCGAGGCAACCGCTACGGCGGCCATATCGGTGGCGCTATATCCGCCCGCCATGACGGTATCGACAAACCCCATCGAGGTTTGCGCTATTTGGGCAATAAAAACAGGCACACTGAGCCGAATAATGGCTCTTGCTTCATCGTGGTATTGCTGCACGTTGGCCTCAACATGTTTAAGTGAAAGGGAGGGAGGAATCGATTGCGCGCAATTATACGTGCCAGGAGGCGCGAAAAGGAAGCAAAAGCCGTGTCAATTTTGCATCCCGAACGAGAGCAAACAATGATGACACAAAGAATAGCCCATCAAGACAATGCGACCCTGATACGAGTCGCGTCGGTTAGCTTTGTGTTTGCACTTGGTGATAACGTTACACTGATTTATGGCGCTGCATTCAGTGGGCGTTATAGGGTGCGTGGGCTAAAAAATTTGCTCGTCATCCGCATCGACAAATAAGTTAACGGTTTTATGTAACTCGTCGATTTGCATGTTGTAGTGCACCGCATTGCAGCAGTTGGGGCAATCTTCGTAAAACTCTTGATTGCCGCCACTGAGATCCAGTGTGAGATCAATACGGTGTCCACAGTGCGGGCAGCTTACTAGCCGGTCAGTTATATCATCCATCGTCACAGCCCTTCTTTTATGACAAAGCGGTTACTGTCAGTATAGATGAGGATCGTAAGATGGATAAATGATGAGCGCTGCTCTAAAAGGTGGCATTAACCACTGTACCCGCTTAATGCCACCCAGGAGACGATCGCTACAGCGACGAAAGATTATCCGCACTAAAAGCTTTTAGGCTGGCAAGCTTTTGATCGGCAATCACAAAGCGAGGATCTTCCCACTCATGCGCGGCCGGCACCACAATGGTTTTCATCGAGGCGGCTTTAGCCGCAAGTAAGCCGGTAAAGGAATCTTCAAAGGCGACGCAAGCGTCGGGCTCGACGCCCAAGGCGTTAGCGGCATTAAGATACACTTTAGGGTGGGGCTTACCGTATTTTAAATCCCCCGCCGACTCGACAATTTCAAATGCGTCGCTAAGCCCTAGCGCATCCAATGTCGGATGGATTAGGGTCAGTGGAGACGATGAGGCCAGACCGATTTTTAAGCCAGCTTGACGGCAAATTTGCAACGCGTCTTTAACGCCGGGCATCATGGGTTTTTCATCTTTAACCAGTTCAACCACGCGTGCGACGATCCGCGCTTGCACGTCAGCATTCGATGGCCCCTGCCAAGGCTGGGTACGTGCGTAGTGTTTCACAATTTCATCAATCCGCACGCCTGTGGTATCACGCGTATCTTGTAAACTGATAGAAACGCCGAGCTCGGTCAATACATCAATTTGCGCCCGTTGCCAGAACGGCTCTGAGTCGACCAATAGGCCATCCATATCAAATATTGCGGCAGATAACATCGCCAACCTCTATCTCAGTGTGTGTGTCTGGCATCCTACACCGTGAGTGCGAGTTTTGTCAGCAATTGTTCGGCTTGGTCAAGGTAGGGGCCGCCGAATAAATTGACATGGTTGAGCACATGATAAAGGTTATAAATATCTTTTCGTTGTTGATAACCCTCGTCTAATGGCCATTCAGTCTGGTAGCCGTTGTAAAAGCTTTGCGAGAAACCGCCGAATAGCTCTGTCATGGCGATATCGGCTTCGCGATCGCCCCAATAACAGGCCGGATCAAATAGTACTGGGCCGTTGACGGATAAACCGACATTGCCTGACCACAGATCGCCATGGAGGAGTGCAGGTTTGGGGCGATGGTTAGCCAGTTGCGCTTTGACGCCGTGAATGATGGTATCAATGTCGCCCAAATGCAGTGATTTTTCCGCTGCTAGTTGTAGTTGCCAGCCAATTCGTTGCTCAGCAAAGAAGTGACACCACTTGCGGTGCCAGCTGTTTCTTTGCTCGCTGGTGCCGATGAAGTTATCGTCATCGAATCCGTATTCGACTTGCTCTCCCCAGCGGTGATGACGCGCCAGTTGCTGACCGAATAAATAGGCTTGGGTATCGTCGAGCGATTTAATGGGTAGGAAATTGAGTACCAATGCTGCACTGTCTTTTACCGGCCCGACAAAATACACCCGCGGAACATGAATGTGCTCACTCATTGCCAGTTGGCGCAGGCCTTCGGCCTCGGCCTCAAACGCGGGCAGACATTCTCGCTGGTTGGTTTTAACGAAAAAGCGCTGCTCGCCCCCATCGCTAATGCAATAGGCGTCGTGGATGTCGCCACCGCCGATGGCGGTTTTTTCTCTGATCTCAAAATCAATATCGAGCTGTTCGGATAAATGTAGAGACAGTGCATGCCACATAAGCGACTCCGTTACATCGAGGTGAGGGGAGGTAACTGCCTACATATTAGTCTATTTTAGCTTTAGTGTTCTGTGGAGATGGCGGCAAATTGAATAAAAAACGGCTCATAAGGAGCCGTTTTTGCGGGTAAATACTTTACAGGCTAGGGAGTAAGCCAGAGGGCATTAGTCGGTTATAGGTACCGGTTTGCACCAGCGCATTGGCCTTTTCGATATCAGGCGCAAAGTAGCGGTCTTTGTCGTAAAACGGCACCACGCCGCGTAACTCGGCTTTGGCTTGCTCTAAGCGCTGAGAGGTTTTATTGGGCGCGCGAAAATCAATCCCTTGGCTGGCCGAAAGTAGCTCAACGGCCAAAATGCCGCGGGTGTTGGCACTCATGTCATGCAAGCGACGCGCAGCGAAAGTCGCCATGGAGACATGATCTTCTTGGTTGGCAGACGTGGGCAAGCTATCGATAGATGCCGGGTGAGCCAAGGTCTTATTTTCGCTTGCCAGTGCAGCAGCGGTGACTTGGGCGATCATAAAGCCGGAGTTGACCCCGCCGTTGTTGACCAAAAATGGCGGGAGTTTACTCAAGTTGCTATCAATCAGTAAGGCCATGCGGCGTTCTGATAAGCTGCCGATTTCGGCAATTGCGAGGGCTAAGTTATCCGCAACCATCGCGACCGGCTCGGCGTGGAAGTTGCCGCCGGAAATAATATCGCCATCGTCTGGGAACACGAGCGGGTTGTCAGATACGGCATTTGCCTCGGTGGTGAGCACGTCAGCGGCATGGCGAATTTGTTGCAAGCACGCGCCCATCACTTGTGGTTGGCAACGCAATGAATAGGGGTCTTGCACTTTTTCACAATTTTGATGGCTGTTGCCAATGTCGCTACTTTCGCCCAGCAAGTGACGGTAAGCGGCAGCGGCATCCATTTGCGTTTGATGGCCACGCACGGCATGAATGCGTGGGTCAAACGGCCGTCGGCTACCAAGCGCGGCCTCTACCGACAATGCGCCACAGACAGTAGCCGCGGCGTATAAATCTTCGGCTTCAAACAAGCCTTCAAGCGCAAAAGCGGTAGAGGCTTGCGTACCATTGAGCAGCGCGAGTCCTTCTTTTGGTCCAAGAGTGATGGGCGATAGGCCCGCAATTTTGAGTGCAGCCTCTCCAGAAATGACTTCCCCTTTGTACCGGGCTTGGCCTTCGCCGAGCAGTACTGTGCTCATATGCGCCAATGGTGCAAGATCGCCCGAGGCGCCGACTGAGCCTTTTTTGGGAATGCAAGGATACACCTGGTGATTAACCAGCGCTGCCAGTGCTTTTACGACTTCGAAGCGGATCCCGGAGTAGCCGCGCGCCAAGCTGGCTACTTTCAGTACGATCATAAGACGCACGGTGGCATCATCCATAAACTCGCCAATACCAGCGGCATGAGAGAGCACGATTGAGCGTTGCAGGGTTTCTAAATCGTCTAATTCAATCCGAGTATTAGCCAGCAAGCCAAACCCTGTGTTAATGCCATATACGACGCGGTCTTGAGCGAGGATGTCGGCGACGGTGTCGGTACTGGCTTTCATGGTGGCTTCAATGCCATCCGCAAAAGCAATCTGTACAGATTCACGGCTTACTTGCCGCAGTTGGGAAAGGGTGAGTTCGCCCGGTTGTAATGTCAGTGTGGTCATTTTGCTCTCCTTAGCGCAGCGGCTGGTTAGGTAAATCCAGCAGCGGCAGATCGAGTTGTTCTTCTTTGGCGCAATCAATGGCAATGTCATAGCCGGCATCGGCATGGCGCATCACCCCGGTGGCCGGATCGTTTCTGAGTACTCGCGCCACTCGTTGATGCGCATCGTCGGAGCCATCACACACAATCACCACGCCTGAGTGCTGAGAAAAGCCCATGCCAACACCACCACCGTGGTGCAATGATACCCAGGTTGCACCGGATGCCGTGTTGAGCATGGCGTTCAGCAATGGCCAGTCTGACACGGCATCAGAGCCATCTAGCATGCCTTCGGTTTCACGGTTGGGACTTGCGACTGAGCCTGAGTCAAGATGATCACGGCCAATGACGACCGGCGCTTTGAGCTCGCCATTTTTTACCATATCGTTAAAGGCAAGCGCTAAGCGTGCACGATCTTTGACCCCAACCCAGCAGATACGGGCAGGTAAACCTTGAAATTGAATACGTTCTTTGGCCATATCAAGCCAGTTGTGGAGATGCGGATCATCAGGGATCAGCTCTTTCACTTTTTGGTCGGTTTTATAGATATCTTCTGGATCACCAGATAACGCCACCCAGCGGAACGGGCCAATGCCTTGACAGAATAATGGACGAATATACGCCGGTACAAATCCTGGAAAATCAAAAGCATTATTGACGCCAACTTCTAGCGCCATTTGACGGATGTTATTGCCGTAATCCAAGGTTGCTGCGCCGCGTGTTTGCAGATCGAGCATCGCTTTAACTTGTACGGCCATCGAGGCTTTCGCGGTTTTGACCACCTCGGCTTCGTTGTCTTTACGCTGTGCCGCGGCTTGCTCCATGGTCCAGCCTTGCGGCAGATAACCGTTAAGGGGATCGTGGGCCGAGGTTTGGTCGGTGACCACATCGGGGGTGATATGACGTTCCACCAGCTCTGGGAAAATATCGGCTGCATTGGCCAATAAGCCAATCGACACGGGCTTGCCTTGTCGTTTTGCTTCTTCAATCATGCCGAGTGCTTGGTCCAAGGATGTCGCTTTGCGGTCGACGTACCCCGTACGTAAGCGGTAATCGATGCGGCTTTCATCGCATTCAACCGCAATCATAGAAAAGCCTGCCATGGTCGCGGCGAGTGGCTGCGCGCCCCCCATGCCCCCCAGACCGCCAGTTAAGATCCAGCGGCCTTTGGCGTCGCCATTAAAGTGTTGTTTCGCCACCGCGACAAACGTCTCGTAGGTGCCTTGCACAATGCCTTGCGAGCCAATGTAAATCCAGCTGCCTGCCGTCATCTGGCCGTACATCATCAGCCCTTGCTTATCGAGCTCGTTAAAATGTTCCCAGTTTGCCCAATGCGGGACCAAGTTGGAGTTGGCAATCAATACACGTGGCGCATCTTTGTGGGTGGGGAAGACACCCACCGGTTTGCCGGATTGCACCAGCAAGGTTTGATCGTCGTTCAGGCGTTTTAGTACCTCGACAATCTTGTCGAAACATTGCCAATTGCGGGCAGCTCGGCCAATGCCACCATAGACCACCAAACCATTAGGATGCTCGGCCACGTCAGGGTGTAGGTTATTCATCAGCATACGAAGCGGCGCTTCGGTTAACCAACTTTTTGCATTAAGCTCAGGCCCGGTAGGGGCTTTCACGGTGCGTGAATCGAAACGTGGGTCCGTCATGGTTATTCTCCTTGATCGTTGATGGGGTGCGAGCCTGCTTGCTGCGGACAAGATTGCTGCGGACAAGCTGTGTGAATCATGGTCCACGCCATACGCGCGGCTAAGCGACTGGTTTGCTGGTCGCGGTCATAATGGGGGTTTACTTCTGTGATATCGCAAATAGGGACGGGAATGTGCTGCTTCTGCGCAACGGTGAACAGGTGCCGAATTAACGGCTCAATCACCGCGACTGGCACGCCGTAAGCTGCAGGGGCGCTCACTCCAGGCGCGATACTAGCGGGAAACACATCCATATCGACAGTAAGATAGAGATAATCACAGCCTTGAATAAACTGGGTTAATCGCGCTTTTAACGCCGGTAATGCGTCTACCTGCATATTGATATCTTCTTCTACCCAGCAATGGCGTTGCTCGGCTTTATCGAACAGCGCTTGGGTATTGCTGGTGCGGCTTACGCCAAGGCAGGCATAGTGGAATGGCCAACCTTTTTTGTCACAATATTGGGCGATTTGTGCGAAGGGTGTGCCTGAGCTGCCGGCGTGACTGCGCCCTTGTGGCGTGCGCAAATCAAAATGAGCATCAAAGTTAATAATACCAATCTTAGGCGGCTGCGCGGGGTCGTTGACATGGGAGTGTGTCAAATGACGGGATAAGCCCTGAAAGCTCGCCCATGCAGTTTCATGGCCGCCGCCTAGGGTTAAGACCCGGTGCTGTGGCAACGAACGATGGATTTGCTGACTTAATCCTTGCTGGGCCAATACCAGATCTGCGTCATCACATACCACGGTTCCGCCGTCATAAAGCGGATGACTGTTATGCCAGGCGAGGTTTGCCAGTGCTTGTCGCACCGTTTCAGGGGCAAGGGCTGCACCGAGGCGGCCTTGATTACGCGCTACCCCTTCATCGCAGGCAAACCCATAGATCACGACACCTGGCGGCTGTTCGACGCTGTTATCGTAGGCGCTGATGGTTTGGTGCAAACGCAGACCGCGCTCCCCATCCTCTGGATCAATACGTCCTTGCCACACGGTCATATCAGCAGGAAGATGTTTCATTCTTGATTCTCCTGGTGGGGCGTGCTCTGCGGAGTCGGTGTTGCGGGATACCAGATCCCGTTGACCACTCTTCCGACTAAGGGCGCCGTGCCGACCATATAACTGAGCTCGGCTGGGGTGTCGCACTGCCAAACGGCAAAATCGGCATCAAACCCAACCGCAATTTGACCTTTGTTTGTTAAGCCCAGTGCTTGGGCGGCATGACGGGTAACGCCGTAAAGGTTCTCTTTGGGCGTGAGGCCAAATAAGGTGGAAGCCATGTTCATCATGAGCGTCAATGAGGCAAAGGGCGAGGTGCCGGGGTTGAAGTCAGTGGCGAGCGCAATGGGGACATGATGTTCACGTAATGCTTCAATCGGTGGCATTTGGGTTTCACGTAAAAAGTAAAACGCGCCGGGAAGCAGGGTTGCCACAGTGCCAAATTCGGCCAAAATCTGGGTGTCAGCCTCTGACAAATACTCAATATGATCCACCGAGTAGGCTCCGGCTTTGGCCGCCGCCACACTGCCGCCCAGGTCGCTTAATTGCTCGGTATGGGCTTTAATGTTGAGTCCATGAGCATTGGCAGCCGCATAGATTTTTTCGGCTTGGTCGACGCTAAAGGCAATGTTTTCACAGAACACATCCACGGCGTCAGCAAGCTGTTGCTCCGCCGCGGCCGGGATAATGGATTGACAGATATGCGCAATGTAATGATCCGCATCGTGTTGATATTCCGGCGGTATAGCATGAGCGGCGAGCAAGGTCGTAGAGACATTCACGGGTAAATGCTGCTCGATAGCTTTCGCCACCCGAAGCATTTTTAGCTCATCCTCGAGGGTTAACCCATAGCCTGATTTAATTTCAATTGTTGTGACACCGTCACGCATTAAAGCTTCGGCACGTGGCAAAGCGAGGGCAAGTAATTCTGCGTCACTCGCCGCCCGCGTCGCTTGCACTGTGGAGAGAATTCCGCCGCCTTGTTCAGCTATGGTTTGGTAAGGCACGCCATTAAGGCGCTGCTCAAACTCACCCGCGCGATTGCCCGCAAAAACAAGGTGAGTGTGGCTATCAATGAGTCCGGGTGTCACCAATCTTCCGTTTAACGACTGCTTCGGCCAGTCAAGCTGCTCGGCATCTTGGCCAAGTGCAACAATTTTGCCGTTTTCAACCGCAATCGCGCTAAGGTCTTCGCATTGGTAGCCGTCGCTATTGTGGATATCGCTGGCCATCGTGACCAGTTTTGCATCGGTATATAGGTGTCTCATGATGATGGCCTACCGCTTATTAAATGTCTATACAAATGTATAGACAAATAAAGTGGCAGACACAAGAGAGAATGTAAAAGAACGGTAAAAAATTGTGATCGGTTCGATCTAAATGAAGTTATCTATCCGTTCTCGATGTGAGCTTATAGCGCGATCCTGGATGGTACAGCAAGGCGGCACTGACGAGGGTTTGTTGGCTCCAGGTCCGACGGTGTAATAATAAACAGGGTTCGTCTGATCGCATCGCGAGGGCTTGCTGAATGGTCGAGCTCGCTTGAATGGCTTCGACTGTATGCTCAATGGTATTCACCGGGCAAACCGTCGATAAATACTCGTTTGGGGTGGTTTGATTAAAGTCTTGTGCTAAGTAGTCGGGCGCCAAAGCCGGATTGACCCAGCGCTGTTCAAGTTGCAACGCGATCGCATCACCGTAATGAACAATCTCACTATAAAAGACGGAGGTACCCACCATAACGCCTAAGCGCATAGCAACATCAGCCGGTGCAGAAATGCGTTTCAATGTGCGAATATCACTGTGGTAAGTTTGCCCGCGAGCGTTAACCTCATCGGCGATATTACGAATATCCATTAATGGGGATTCGGCTTTGGGCTCAGTGACAAACGTCCCCAATCTAGGTGTGCGCTCCAGTAAGCCTTCAGCGACTAAATCGCGTACGGCTTTGTTCACCGTCATACGGCTGACGTTAAATTGATCGCATAATTCGTATTCGGTCGGAATACGTGTCCCCACTGGCCAAACCCGTGTCTCAATTTTCTCTTGAATAAAGGTTTTAATTTGTTGATAGCGGGGCGCATTGGCCATAGATTGTTCCTGTTATTATTGTGTATACAAATCAGCATTGCTGAAGTCTAGTGCAAAATCAAGCGGATGATAGGGCGATACTCGTGAATCATTCGTTGGACGGCGAAGAAATTCTTGACGGGATGACTTGCATCACAAATGTCGGATCTTCATAATCAAAACCCTACTCACACTGTGCGGTTACTTACTAATCGCAAAATACACGTTCATGTGCCACTTGGTGTGTGGCACCACTGAGAAGGATTGTTATCAATGCCTCTAATTACTCTCCCTGACGGCAGTCAGCGTTCTTTTGACCACCCAGTTTCAACCTACGACGTTGCCAATGACATTGGTCCTGGCCTCGCTAAAGCTTGTATTGCGGGCCGTGTTGACGGCAAACGCGTTGATGCGTGTGACTTGATTGAGCACGATGCACAGCTCGAAATTATCACCGCAAAAGACGATGATGGGCTTGAGATTATTCGCCACTCGTGTGCGCACCTTTTAGGGCATGCGATTAAGCAACTTTTCCCTGATACCAAGATGGCGATTGGCCCAACCATCGATAGTGGTTTCTATTACGATATCGATATGGATCGCTCGCTCACCCAGGATGACCTGGATGCAATTGAAAAACGCATGAAAGAGCTGGTGAAAACCAAGTATCAGGTTGTGAAGAAAACGGTCAGCTGGCAAGAAGCACGTGATACCTTTGAATCACGTGGTGAACCGTACAAGATTGAAATCTTGGACGAGAATGTCTCTCGCGATGACCGTCCGGGCTTGTATCACCACGAAGAATACATCGACATGTGTCGTGGTCCACATGTACCGAACATGAGCTTTTGTCAAAACTTTAAAATTTTGAACGTGGCTGGCGCGTATTGGCGTGGTAACAGCGACAACAAGATGCTGCAACGAATCTACGGCACCGCCTTTCCCGATAAAAAGCAACTGAAAGCACACCTGGTGCGTTTAGAAGAAGCGGCGAAGCGTGATCACCGTAAACTGGGTAAGCAGCTTGATTTGTATCATATGCAGCAAGAAGCGCCTGGGATGGTATTCTGGCATCACAATGGCTGGACGATTTTCCGTGAGCTTGAGCAATTTATCCGTGCGAAGTTGACCGAATACGACTATCAAGAAGTGAAAGGTCCGTTGATCATGGACCGCGTGTTGTGGGAGCGCTCTGGCCACTGGGACAAATATGCTGATTACATGTTTACCACCCAGTCAGAAAGCCGTGAGTATGCACTTAAGCCAATGAACTGCCCAGGTCACGTACAGATTTTTAACCAAGGGTTAAAGTCTTACCGTGATTTACCGCTGCGTATGGCAGAATTTGGTAGTTGTCACCGTAATGAGCCATCCGGTGCGCTGCATGGTTTAATGCGTGTGCGTGGCTTTACCCAAGACGATGCGCATATCTTCTGTACCCCAGAACAGGTACAAAAAGAAGTCAGTGCGTGTATCGAAATGGTCTACGAGACGTACCAAACCTTTGGTTTCAACAACATCGAAGTCAAACTTTCTACACGTCCAGAAACGCGTGTTGGCTCTGACGAGATGTGGGATCGTGCAGAAAAAGCCTTGCACGAAGCCTTAACGGCGATGGATATTCCGTTTGAAATTCAAGAAGGTGAGGGGGCGTTTTACGGGCCTAAGATTGAGTTTACGTTACATGATTGCCTGGATCGTGCTTGGCAATGTGGTACAGTACAACTTGATTTCGCGCTTCCTGAGCGCTTAAGTGCCACGTATGTAGGCGAAGACAACGAACGTCACACACCTGTGATGATTCACCGTGCTATTCTCGGTTCGTTGGAACGCTTCATCGGTATTCTGATTGAAGAATACGCTGGACACTTCCCAACGTGGCTATCACCGCAGCAAGCTGTGGTGATGAATATCACGGATAAACAAGCAGATTATGCGCAAGAGATTGCGAAAAAACTGCAAAAAGCTGGATTTAGAGCCTCTGCGGACTTGAGAAACGAGAAGATTGGCTTTAAAATCCGCGAACACACTTTGAAGCGTGTACCGTATATGCTCGTTTGTGGTGACCAGGAAATGGAAGCTGGCGAAGTAGCAATACGTACCCGTAAAGGTAAAGATTTGGGTAAAATTAAGATTGATGACTTCCTTGCTCAATTGCAGCAAGAAGTGCAAGATCGAACACTCAATATTGTGGAGGAATAAGGTATTAAAGGCGCAAGAAAAGCCCCGGCAAAGAAAAACGCTCATCGTCTAAACAACGAAATTCGTGGTGTCAAAGAAGTTCGATTGTCTGATGACAGCGGCGAACAACTCGGTATCGTCCCTTTTGATGAAGCACTCGCCAAAGCAGAAGAGGCGACTCTTGACTTGGTTGAGATCAGTCCGAACGCTGAGCCGCCGGTTTGTCGTATCATGGATTACGGCAAATTCCTTTACGAGAAGAGTAAAGCTGCGAAAGAGCAGAAGAAAAAGCAAAAGACTATTCAGGTTAAGGAAGTTAAATTCCGTCCTGGCACAGATGTAGGCGACTATCAGGTAAAACTACGCAACCTGGTTCGCTTCATTGAAGAGGGCAACAAGGTCAAGGTCACTATCCGATTCCGCGGGCGCGAAATGGCGCACCAAAGCATCGGTGTTGACGTGCTGAACCGCTTGAAGGAAGACACTGCTGAAATCGCTTCAGTAGAAAGTTTCCCGACTCGCATCGAAGGCCGTCAAATGATCATGGTCCTGGCCCCAAAGAAGAAGTAATTCTGGCTTCCAAGTAACAAGCGGCTGCGCCTGTTAGGTGCAGCCGCTTTGTTCGCCAAATTGCTATATTATTAACACAATGCGGAGTTATCATCATGTCTAAGATGAAATCCAACAAAGGTGCTGCTAAGCGTTTCAAGAAAACTGCTGGTGGCTTTAAGTACAAGCGTGCAACCAAGCGTCATATCTTGACTAAACGTACTACTAAGAACAAGCGTCAGCTGCGTCCAAATGCTGTTCTGCCTGCGTGCGAAAACGCGCAAGTAGCTCGCATGCTGCCATACGCATAAGTTTTTAGTTTTATAATTTAGTTTAGGAGAGAGATAATGGCTCGCGTAAAACGTGGTGTACAAGCTCGTGCACGTCACAAGAGTGTAATGAAGCAGGCGAAAGGTTACTATGGTGCGCGTTCACGCGTCTACCGCGTAGCTTTTCAGGCGGTAACGAAAGCAGGTCAATATGCTTATCGTGACCGTCGCAACAAGAAACGTCAATTCCGTCAACTGTGGATCGCGCGTATTAACGCAGCGGCTCGCCAAAACGGTATGTCATACAGCCGTCTGATTAACGGTCTTAAAAAGGCATCTATCGAAATCGATCGTAAGATCCTTGCCGATATCGCGGTATATGACAAAGCAGCATTCTCTGTGCTGGTAGAAAAAGCGAAAGCTTCACTGTAAGTTTTACAGTAAAGAATTGCTAAAAAAGGAGAGCCTCGGCTCTCCTTTTTGCTATTCATACCTGCCTATATAATTTAACCCCCCAACTACCTTACTGAAAAAGAAGCATTGTTAGAGCAGGGATTGAGCATCGAAAGGGATGTGATATTAAAAAAGAGGCCAATCGGCCTCTTTTTGATTTAACTATCACCATAGGGGTTAGGCAATTTGTACTTGTTGTTGCTCGATTTCTTCACTGGGCGTAGCATTGGATTCAGCGCCGTGCATCCAGCGGATCAGCGTACCGGATAGAGTCAGCAAGATCAGACCTGAAATCGCTGCTGTCGCGGCAATGCCACCGAAGATCGCCATGGCTCCATAGTCACCCACATGCGAACCAATAATACCTGCAACATAGTTAGCAATCGCGTTAAAGCCAAACCAGGCGCCCATCATTAGAGAGGCCAAACGCAGTGGTGCGAGTTTGGTGACCAGCGATAAGCCAATTGGAGAGAGGCAAAGTTCGCCTAACGTGTGGAAGAAGAACGCGCCCACTAGCCAGAACATCGAGGTTTTCACCGTGGTGTCGCCGCCTTGCTCTAACACGGCCCCGATCATGCACAAAAAGCCAAGCGCCAGCATGAATAACGCCATGGCAAATTTGACCGGTGAACTAGGCTCCTTAGAACCCAGACGCACCCACAATGATGCCGCTATAGGCGCACAGACAATGATGAAGAAAGGGTTGAGTGACTGGAACCAAGCCGCTGGGATTTCAAACCCACCCACCATGCGATCCGTGTACTCCTGGGTGTAAATATTCATCAACCCGCCAGCCTGTTCAAAGCCAGCCCAGAAAATGATCACGAACAAACCCATCAATAAGATGACTTTAAGGCGATCGATTTCTTGCTTGGTCAATGGTGCATTGGTCTTAGAATGATTGGCATCTCGTGCTTGTTGTGCTGCGGGAACACGACCGATATTACCTAGCCAAGTGTTGGCCATGGTTAGCTGGATGATCAAGCTAATCACCATACCAATACCGGCAGCAAAAAAGCCATATTGCCAGCCGTAAGCGCTGCTCACTGTGCCCGCAACAAAGCCGGCTAATAATGAGCCAATGTTGATGCCCATATAAAAGATGGTAAACGCACCATCACGACGATGATCGCCTTCATGATAAAGGTCACCCACCATCGTCGAGATGTTGGGTTTAAATAGGCCAGAGCCCGCAATCAGTATGGCTAAGCCAGCATATAAAGTGTGTACCGTATCTAAGCCATATTGGTGAGCAGGGAAAGCCAGAGTAAATTGACCAATGGCCATTAAGGCACCACCTAGAATCACGGCTCGACGCTGACCGACAAAGTTATCGGCAAACCAACCGCCGATGAGTGGCGTGATATAAACGAGGCCGGTGTAATAGCCATACAGCTCTAGCGCGTCTTTGGTGGACCAGCCTAAACCGCCATTGATGGTTTGATCGGTGAGGTAAAGCACCAAAATCGCACGCATCGCGTAGTAGGAAAAGCGCTCCCACAGTTCCGTGCCGAAGAGTAAAAAAAGTCCCCGAGGGTGACCGAGTATTGTTTTTTGGTTTTCCATAACTATCTAATTATTCGTGAGTTTTGTTGGGCCTGCATTTCTTCAATCGGCGTGCAGTACATTGCCGAAACGTTTGTTGGAAAGATCACCTCGCTACAGTTTGTAACAAAATATGTAAAACTAGATTAATGCTTTTTTATCAAAATTAAAAACTATTATTCAAGCAATAATGCCGTCATTAATGATGGGTTTTATCCGAATGATGAAATTTTGTCGCACTGAACAGCTGCCACCTATAGTGACGTGACAGCTGCTTGCGTCTTTGCGTGGGATCAAAAACAGAGGGAATTATGTGATGGGAGTCACTATTAATATGTTAGCTATCAAGCGAGGGCGTGGCGCAGCCAAAGGGCAATATCCTGATACATGGCCTGGTGGCTTGGATTTGCCTCTGCCTGGCTGGTGACAAATTGATAGAGTGTTTCCGAGTGATAGGTTTGCCCGATCAACTGGCTTGCCAGTATTTCTATCGGCCCTGGCGTTAAGCTATCGGTGAATAGCTGACAGTCGGCGATTTCGCCATTTTTTACATCTAAATGCAGCTCAACGCCCCCCCATTCGAAGCGTTCATCAAACGTATGCATAAATTGCAGGCTTTTGCCAAAATTCCATTCCCAACTGCACTGTTTTTCATAGATGGCGTTAAAGCCTTCGACATCGGGTTTGGCCTCAGGAGAAATGTATTCAATCTCAGCGGTATTGCCATAGTGGTTAAAGAATGCAGCTTTGATCGCATCACACAAAGCTTGGTGGGTGATCTCCGGGACATAATCGGAAATATTCGCTACCCGCGCGCGTACAGAGGTAATGCCCTTGGCTTGCAGCTTTTTGGGATCAGGGTTGAGGTAATCGCCCAGTCGCGACAAGTTGGCATTAATCAATAGGGTGCCGTGGTGAAAGCCGCGATCTTTGGTTTCTTTATAGGCAGAGCCCGATATTTTTCTTGGGCCTTCGGGCGTCTTCATGGTGAGGTCATTACGTCCACTGGCATCGGCATCTATTCCCAGGTTTTTCAGCGCGTCGAGTACAATTTGTGTTGATACCGACTTGTCGTAACCGGGCTTGCCGGCCATAAAGGTAAAGTTAGTATTGCCGAGATCATGAAACACGGCGCCACCACCGCTTTGGCGTCGGGCTAACACAACGCCGTCTTGTTCCATTTTACGAGTGTTGCATTCGCGCCATGCATTTTGACCACGCCCGATCACCACCGTATTGTCGTTACGCCAAAGAAAGAGCACATTTTGCGCTGATGACATGGTACGGAAAATCGTATCTTCCACCGCCAAATTAAACCAAGGGTGGGTCGAGGTGGATACAAACACGCGTAAAGGATGATTGTTGTCTTGCATACTGACTCCAAATTCGTCGAGATCTCGGCTCGTAGCATAGCAAACTCTTCATCTATGCCAACAAAATGGATAAACCGGTAGCTGATGGCGAGGAAAAATGGCTTAAATGCCGTTTAGCGTTTGGCATTAGTCGTGGCATTAATTAGTATGTAAGGTCAATTTATTACCTGTTCTCTCAGTCAATTGGCATTGAGGCGTATAACAAGACGACTCTGTCAGTTTGCTCAGACAATGGGTGAAACCATGATGTCAGCAGGTATTGTCACGCACCTACCTGGTTTGGACTGCCCAACGGGTCGACGAGGAAACAATGCAACAATTAGAAGAAATTCTTGCGAATGCAACCAATGCGGTGGCCGATGCTGCCTCTGTGGCTGCATTGGATGAAGTCCGGGTAAAATACCTAGGAAAGAAGGGTGAGTTAACCGCACAGCTTCAGGCTTTAGGCAAATTGCCTCCTGAAGAACGCCGCGAAGCGGGTCAGAAGATTAATCAGGCTAAGCAAACCGTGCAGCAGACGATTGCTGAACGTAAGCAAGCACTAGAACGTGCTGAGCTAGAAGCCAAACTGGCCGCCGAAACCATTGATGTGAGCCTGCCAGGCCGCCGGATTGAAAACGGTGGGTTGCATCCGGTAACGCGCACCATTGAGCGTATTGAGCAATTTTTTGGTGAGCTTGGTTTTTCGGTGGAAGCTGGACCCGAAGTGGAAGATGGCTTCCATAACTTTGATGCATTGAACATCGCAGCCGATCATCCCGCGCGTACCGATCATGACACCTTCTTCTTTAACCCTGATTTGATGTTGCGTACCCATACCTCGGGCGTTCAGATCCGGACCATGGAAGCCGGCAAGCCGCCATTCCGTATTATTGCGCCAGGCCGTGTTTATCGAAACGATTACGACCAAACGCACACGCCCATGTTCCACCAAGTAGAAGGTTTACTGGTCGATAAAGACATTACCTTTGCCGATCTAAAAGGTATTTTGAACGACTTCCTTCGCAACTTTTTTGAGGAAGATCTCGAAGTACGTTTCCGTCCTTCCTATTTCCCGTTTACTGAGCCCTCAGCGGAAGTCGATGTGCGCCGTAAAGGTGGCAAATGGCTAGAGATCTTAGGTTGTGGCATGGTTCACCCCAATGTCCTGCGGTCGGTGAACATTGACCCAGAGGAATATCAAGGTTTTGCTTTTGGTATTGGGGTTGAACGCCTAACCATGTTGCGCTACGGCGTGAATGATCTTCGTGCGTTCTTCGAGAACGATCTGCGCTTTTTGAAACAATTTAAGTAATCAGTGGGGCAAGGTAATAATGAAATTCAGTGAATCTTGGTTGAGAGAGTGGGTAAATCCAGCAAACGACACCAACGCGCTTGCCCACCAGATCACCATGGCCGGTCTTGAAGTTGACGAGATTGCCCCCGTGGCTGGCGAGTTTAGCGGTGTGGTTGTGGGTGAAGTGGTGGAATGTGGTCAACACCCTGACGCAGACAAACTGCGGGTCACTAAAATTAATGTAGGTAACGATGAGTTACTGGATATTGTCTGTGGTGCGCCGAATTGTCGCCAAGGCTTAAAAGTGGCGGTAGCCATGGTTGGAGCGGTATTGCCGGGTGATTTTAAAATCAAAAAGGCCAAGCTACGCGGCCAGCCATCATTCGGTATGTTGTGCTCGTTCACCGAGCTGGGTATCGATGTGGAATCGGATGGCATTATCGAATTGCCCGCTGACGCGCCGATTGGTACTGACATCCGTGATTATCTTGCACTCAACGATGTCACCATCGATGTGGATTTGACCCCAAACCGCGCTGATTGTTTGAGCCTACGTGGCTTGGCGCGTGAAGTGGGCGTATTAAACCGCACCGATGTAACAGAGCCTACCATTACGCCTGTTGCTGCCAGCATTGAAGACAAAGTATCGGTGCGCATCGATGCGCCGCAAGCGTGCCCACGTTATCTGGGCCGTGTGGTAAAAAACGTTGATCTTAATGCGCAGAGCCCGTTGTGGATGCAAGAAAAACTGCGTCGCAGTGGTATTCGTTCTATCGATCCTGTGGTGGATGTCACCAACTATGTGATGCTTGAGCAAGGTCAGCCAATGCATGCGTTTGATCTTGGCAAGATTGAAGGTGGCATCGTGGTGCGTTTAGCCAAAGAAGGCGAAGCACTGACCTTACTTGATGGCAATGAAGCCAAACTAAATGCGCAAACGCTCGTTATTGCGGATAAGAAAAAAGCGTTGGCGATGGCGGGCATTTTTGGCGGCCAAGAGTCAGGTGTGACCACAGAAACCCAAGATATTCTGTTAGAGTCAGCCTTTTTTGCCCCGGAAGCGATTCGTGGTCGTGCACGTAGCTATGGTCTACACACAGATTCATCTCACCGCTTTGAGCGCGGGGTTGATCCGGCACTGCAAGCCGCAGCGATGGAGCGAGCCACTGAATTATTGCTGGCTATCTGTGGCGGCGAAGCGGGCGAGATTGTGACGGCTGAGTCCACTAACACCTTGCCGGTTCGTGACACTGTCACGCTTCGTCGTACCAAGCTCGATGGTTTACTCGGGCATGCTATTGACAACAAGGATGTCGATGCCATTTTGACCCGCTTAGGCTGTGCGGTGACGACCACCGATCAAGGTTGGGAAGCAACGGCACCAAGCTGGCGTTTTGATATTGCCATCGAGCAAGATTTGATTGAGGAAGTGGGTCGTATCTATGGCTACGACAATATTCCGACCCGTGCGCCGAAAGCTGCGCTCACCATGCGCGAATATAAAGAAGCGGCGATGCCACTCAAGCGTGTACGTGATCTTCTGGTTGACCGTGGTTTCCATGAAGCGATCACTTATAGCTTTGTTGAGCCCAAGCAACAGGCGTTGATTGTGCCGAATGTGGCGCCGTTAATCCTGCCAAGCCCCATCTCGGCGGATATGTCCGCGATGCGCTTAAGCTTATTACCTGGTTTGCTCAATACGGTGGCCTATAATCAAAAGCGTCAACAACCGCGCGTGCGTTTGTTTGAGTTTGGTTTACGCTTCACGCCTGAAGGCGATATGAGCGGTGACATACGTCAAGATAACATTCGCCAAGAGCGGATGCTTGCCGGGGTTATTGCCGGACCAAGTAGCGAAGAGCATTGGGATCTGACCAGCGCAACGGTTGATTTCTTTGACTTAAAAGGGGATCTGGAAGCGGTGCTTGAGCTAACCGGTCAGTTGAATGATTTCCGCTTTGTGTCAGCCTCTCATCCCGCGATGCACCCAGGCCAAACTGCAGCGATTGAGTTTGATGGCAATGTTGTCGGCTATATTGGTACGCTACACCCAGAGCTAGAACGCGAGTTTGGCTTAAATGGGCGCACCGTGGTGTTTGAGCTGGAATGGCAAGCGATTGATACGCGCTTTATTCCTGAAGCGGCCGGTCTGTCCAAGTTCCCTGCAAACCGTCGTGATATTGCGGTGATTGCTGATGAGTCGCTCGCATCAGGCGATGTAGTCGCTGCGTGTTTACAAAGCGGTAATGCGCTGATTAAAGATGCGCAACTTTTCGACCTGTATACCGGTAAAGGGGTAGAAGACGGGAAGAAGAGCTTAGCGATAGCACTTATTTTGCAATCGGATGAGCGCACCCTAGAAGAGGCCGATATCAGTGACGCGGTGTCGGGTGTCGTGCGCAACCTCTCAGAAAAACTGGGCGTGGTCTTGCGAGATTAGCCCCATTTAAGTGAAAAAAGCAGCGGTAACGCTGCTTTTTTTATGCCTAAATGGCCTAACATCTATACGTTTGAAAAACTGAATAAATTCGCTATATTTGTTTATTAATTGTTCAATTATTGATAAAAGCGTCTAATATTGACCACAGAGGTTGTCCATCTATAGACGTACCGGCAGATAAACGTGTAACGTATTGGTTTAAAAGGTCAATTTTTTGGACATGGCGCTATTTTTTTTCATGTAAAAAAGTTGGCGCAAATCAGCCAGTTGGCATACACTTGTTTTTAAGTGGTTTTCGAATGTTCCTAAAATACAAGGGCTAAAGACGCGTAGACCACGTGTAGAATGGCGGTGTCGATACTGCGGTATTGCCAATATGTTAAACAATTCTTGAGGGAAAACCTATGGCGCTCACGAAAGCCGATTTGGCTGAGAACCTGTTTGAAAATATCGGGATTAGCAAACGGGACGCCAAGGATACAGTCGAAGTGTTTTTTGAAGAAGTACGAAAAGCGCTTGAAAGTGGCGAGCAAGTCAAACTGTCCGGTTTTGGTAATTTTGATTTGCGAGACAAGAATCAACGCCCCGGTCGAAACCCTAAAACAGGGGAAGATATTCCGATCACGGCGCGTCGTGTTGTCACTTTTCGACCCGGCCAAAAGCTTAAAGCACGAGTTGAAAATGCAGAAGTTGAAAAGTAAGCCTATATCAACTTGTCGGTGGTGATAGCACCACAATAGAAAGCCGTGTGCCTTTGGTTCACGGCTTTTTAATTTGTCTATACATGATCACATTGTCAGGATAAAACACTGGGGTTATTGGTTATCTCGTTGTAACGTTTTGTTGTCTAGTTGTAATAAAAGGAAGCATTATGCTGACAGCACGCCCAGGCGCCTTTATTGATGCCGCCCTGACCGCGCCTCACGCGTTCCAAGCCGACCAATGGCAGCAGTCGTCTCTGACCTTTACACACCACATGCCCGGTGTGGTTCGCATCCAACCTGACAACCCCACGGTCTCGCGTTGCGTGGTTTTATCTTCGGGGATCCATGGCGATGAAACCGCACCGATTGAGCTGATTGACGGGTTGCTGGCCGATATTCTCAGTGGCGCATTGATTCCGACGGTGCCGTTACTGCTTATTATTGGTCATGCAGAAGCCATTAAAGCCCATACCCGGTTTATCGAAGATAACTTGAACCGACTTTTTGGTGGCTGGAATCAAGAAAAAAACGAAGAACACCACTTGGCTAACCAGCTACAGCAAGCAGTCAGTGACTTTTTTGCGGCGCAGCCCGCGTCAATGCAGCGTTGGCACTTGGATTTACACAGCGCTATTCGCGACTCTTTCCACTATATGTTTGGCGTGATCCCCACGACGTCTAAAGCGACGGATGTACGCCCACTGGCGGCCTTGCTCAACGATGCGCAAATGGATGCGAGTGTTCTGTCACAATCGCCATCCCCCACATTCAGCTGGTACAGCGCCAACCATCATGATGCCTTGGCGGCGACCTTAGAAATGGGGCGTGTTGCGCCACTGTATGAGAACGACATGCGTGAGTATGCACCGCTTAATCAGACATTACGCACGCTCCTTAGCGAGACTGCGTTGCCCTCGACACTGACACCCATGCGTTTTTATCGAGTAACACGCACGTTGACGAAACACACCGAGCAGTTTGCGCTGACGTTTTCATCCTCGGCGAAGAACTTTACGCCGTTTCAGCAAGGTGAATGCTTAGCCACGGATGAAGGCATGAGCATTTATGCTGAGCAAGACGGTGAGGTCGTGATCTTCCCCAATGCGAATGTGCCGGTTGGCCATCGTGCTGGATTATTAGCCACGCCTTTTCGCCCTGATGCCGACCAGCCCTTGTATGTGAATACAACATCAGCGTAATTGCGTACTCTTGCCACACGCTGGGCGTTAGCGCTTTTCAACCGTTGATTCAGTCGGTAAAGTACATTGCATTATTATGTGCTAAATAGATGGTCGAACGACCCATGCAAGTGTCATCACTCACCGCCCGCCAACATATCCGTTGGCGGCGCGCGTTATGTCTTTTTTCCTGTCTTTTGTTGTTAGCCAGTGGCGTGGCGCTGAGTGTGGGAGAGCTCTGGATTAATCCGCTCGCGCCCGATTCGCCATTGGCGCAACAACTGCTGATCCAGCTGCGTTTGCCTCGGGTGTTAGCTGCATTATTGATAGGAGCGTCGCTGGCGATGGCGGGAGCCAGCTTGCAAGTATTGCTGGGTAATCCTTTGGCTGAGCCGGGTGTGCTTGGGATCTCCGGTGGGGCGAGCATTGCGGTCGTCTTATTATTGCTGCTTGCACCTACGTGGGTATCAAGCTCGCATATGGCGATTGCTGCGATGCTAGGCGCCAGTGCCTTTACCTTGATATTGGTGATGTTGGCACGCCGGGCATTAGCCACGTCCCGAATTTTATTGGTGGGGGTTGCCCTGAGCATCTTAGCCGGCTCGGGAGTGACATTGGCATTTTATTTCAGCACCGACTTTAACCTACGCCAATTAATGGTTTGGTTAATGGGTTCGCTATCGGGCATGCGTTTAGAGCATGTTGCGATATTGTCGATAACGTTACCTTGTATTGCGCTATTATGGCGCTACGGGCAAAAACTCGATCAACTCATGCTTGGCGACCAACAAGCACAGCAATTGGGACTTGATACTCATCGGCTGCGTTGGCAGTTGATTGTGCTCGTGAGCATACTGGTTGGGGTATCGGTTGCGACGGCCGGTGTGATCGGCTTTATTGGCCTAATTGTGCCGCATTATTTGCGCTTATGGTTGGGCAGCCGTAATAGCTACTTGTTGCCAATGTCGGCGCTTGCCGGCGCATTATTGCTTGTCTGTGCGGATACCATTGGACGGCTTATTATTCCCTCGGCGGAGTTACCTGTCGGCGTGGTAACCAGTGTGATTGGTGCACCTTTGTTTATTTGGATGTTAGTGAGGGCAGGGTAATGGTGGTTCATGCGCAAGATGTGAGTTTGCCGCCGAGGCTTTTCCCCCTTTCCCTATCCGTTGAAGCCGGGCAGGTGGTGCATTTAATTGGGCCTAATGGCAGTGGCAAAAGTACCTTGTTACAGCTTCTGTCGGGATTAGAGATGCCAGAAGCTGGTCACATCGCGATCAATAGCCAACGTCTCAGCGGTCAAACCCGGCAAACATTGGCGCAGTGGCGCGGCTACCTGATGCAGCATCAACGTCCGGCGTTCGTCATGGCGGTGTTTGAATACCTTAATCTGGTGCTTGATAGTTTACCAAGATCAAGCTTACAAGGACAAAGCTTACCAAGACAAAGCTTACAGCAAATGGCTGGCAGTGCACGTGATGAGGCGGTGAATCATATCGCCTCGCGTTTAGCTGTTTCCGATAAACTCCATCGGCGCATTGATAGCTTGTCCGGAGGAGAGTGGCAACGTGTTCGTCTCGCCGGCGCTTTGTTGCAAGTGTTGCCGTCACTTAACCCTCATGCGTGTCTGCTATTACTGGATGAACCGGCAACTGGGCTTGATGTGGCACAACAAGAAATCATCTACCAAGAAATTAGCATGATGGCAGCAACTTATGGCATTGCGATTGTGATGGCGAATCACGATCTCAACCGGACATTGGTACATGCCGATAAGGTATTATTGCTTAACCAGGGACGCCTTGTTGCCACTGGGCGCCCTGGGCAGGTGTTAACCGATCGCCAACTTTCAGAGGTGTTTGCGACCCCGCTCGAGCAAGTCTCCACGGTAAATGGCCCCGTGATTATGCGTGCGCGAACGAGTTAACTACCACGCGTTGCTAGTCACGTTCATCGTTGTCGATAACCGTTAATTTGGCGCGAATAAAGTCAGCATGATCGACATAAAGTAGATCGGCCGTTTTTCGAATCACGGCTTCCTCTAAGGGGTCGATGTTTTCATCAGCGTAAGCCACCGACCACATGGCTTCGATAAGCAAAATCCGTGTGTGCGGGTCGAGATCGCGTAATTTGTCGGTATATTCATAGAGTGACGTTGCATGCTCACTGTGTTGTCGTGCTTGCTCAAGTAACGATTCAGCTTGCGTGGTCTCAAGCGATAACAGTTGGCAGATCCGTGCTTTCTTGGTCTCCTTCTCCCTTTCATCAATATCATGATCCGCCATGGCGACTTCACTGAGCAGGCCAGCCATCGCTTGATGCCGTGATAAGCCTGCCTGATCGCCCTGTTGCCCCAGATCGGCCGCAAAGGCAGATTCTAATTTACTAAATAGCTGTTTAAGCATGGCGCTTCTCCCTACTGCGAAGTCATTTAGGTCTGTCATAGAATACGGCGCGAATCCTATGCAGGTTTGATTCTTTTTACTTTGTGATAGGATGCGACACCAATCAACCTTAWTTATCGGCTGTGACACTGATAAACGCCTTAAAAGATTAAGCAGTAAGCAGGAATCGCCTTGAGTTCACGTCATCACAACACGCCAGACACGCTATTTGCAGCCTTAAACGATTGTATGCTGCAAGACCGTTTTCGCTTTAAAAAACGCATTCACGGTGCGCAGAAAATCAATAAAAACGATGCCAAACAGGCCGTTTACGATCAAATCGCCGCGGATATGGCGCAAAGCATGCAGCGCCTTTTATCACGACAAACGAGCACGCCCACCATTAGTTATCCTGAGGCATTGCCCGTTAGTCAGAAAAAAGACGATATTGCCGAGGCTATTGCCAACCATCAGGTAGTGATTATTGCCGGTGAAACGGGATCGGGTAAAACCACTCAGCTACCCAAGATTTGTATGGAATTAGGGCTGGGTGTTGCAGGGACCATTGGTCATACGCAGCCACGTCGCTTGGCGGCGCGATCTGTTGCTTCTCGCATTGCCGATGAGCTTGATGTCGAGCTTGGCCGTAGTATCGGCTATAAAGTGCGTTTTAACGACAAGGTGTCAGATGCGACTCAAGTAAAGCTGATGACTGACGGGATTTTGTTGGCAGAAATTCAGCATGATCGTTATCTCAATCAGTATGACTGCATTATCATCGATGAAGCGCATGAACGTAGCCTCAATATCGACTTTATTCTCGGCTATTTGCGCGAGTTGCTGCCAAAGCGTCCCGACTTAAAAGTCATCATCACCTCGGCGACCATCGACCCAGAACGTTTTTCTAAGCATTTCAACAATGCCCCCATGATTGAGGTGTCTGGCCGCACTTATCCGGTTGACGTGCGCTATCGTCCGTTGGCTGCTGAAGACGATGAAAGCGACCGCGATCAGCTTGAAGCGATTAGCGAAGCCGTCGATGAGCTTTGCACCGAAGGGCCAGGCGACATTCTGATCTTTATGAATGGTGAGCGAGAAATTCGTGACACGGCCGATCACTTGCAACGTCGCCAGTTACGGGATACCGAGATTTTACCGCTCTATGCTCGGCTTTCTGCCGGCGAACAAAATCGTGTTTTTCAATCTCATTCTGGGCGACGGATTGTACTGGCCACCAACGTCGCAGAAACCTCGTTGACGGTCCCGGGGATCAAGTATGTGATTGATCCGGGTACGGCGCGCATTTCACGCTATAGCTACCGCACCAAGGTACAGCGGTTGCCCATTGAGCCAATTTCGCAAGCCAGTGCCAACCAGCGTAAGGGCCGTTGCGGGCGTGTGTCAGAAGGGATTTGTATTCGCCTTTATAGCGAAGACGATTTTTTAGGTCGACCTGAGTTTACCGATCCGGAAATTCTTCGAACCAATCTGGCGTCGGTGATTTTGCAAATGACGGCGCTTGGTCTGGGTGATATTCAAGCCTTTCCGTTTGTTCAGCCACCTGATAGCCGTCACATTAAAGACGGTGTGCGCTTACTCGAAGAGCTGGGGGCAATTAAATCCGGACAAGTGGCCTCCAAGCGTCAGCTGACGGGAGTGGGCAAAACCCTGGCCAAGCTTCCGATTGATCCGCGTTTAGCGCGCATGGTGATTGAAGCGCCTAAGTATGGGGCACTCAATGAAGTGATGGTGATTGCTGCCGCGCTGGCGATTCAAGATCCGCGTGAGCGTCCGGCGGACAAACAGCAACAAGCCGATGAGCAGCACCGCCGGTTTGCCGATAAAGAATCCGACTTTTTAGCGTATGTCAATCTGTGGGGCTACGTGAAAGAGCAGCAACAATTGCTGTCGAATAACCAGTTCCGCAAGCAGTGTAAAAAAGACTACCTCAACTACCTGCGTGTACGAGAGTGGCAAGATGTCCACTACCAAATTACCCAGGTAATGAAAGAGCAAAACAGCGCATTTAACCAAGAGCCGGCAAACTATCAGGCTGTGCATATGGCTTTACTCGCCGGCATGTTGAGTCATATTGGTTTAAAAGACCAAGAGAAGAACGATTACCAAGGTGCCCGCAATGCACGTTTCCATATTTTTCCTGGATCGGGCTTATTTAAAAAACAGCCTAAATGGGTGATGGTGGCCGAGCTGGTCGAAACCTCCAAATTATGGGGGCGAATTGCCGCGCGGATCCAACCCGAGTGGGTCGAACCCTTGGCGCAGCATCTGATTAAGCGCACCTACAGTGAGCCGCATTGGTCTCGGAAGCAGGCGGCGGTCATGGCAAGCGAAAAAGTGACCTTATACGGGATCCCGATTATTGCCAGCCGCAAAGTAAACTATGGCCCGATTGATCCTGTGCTCAGCCGCGAACTATTTATTCGCTCGGCGCTGGTTGAAGGCGACTGGCAGACTAAGCACGCCTTTTTCCGTCAAAATCAAAAGCTGCTTGCAGAGGTAGAAGAGCTAGAGCTTAAATCGCGTCGCCGCGATATTTTGGCAGACGATGACACCTTGTTTGATTTTTATGACCAGCGTCTCGATCACAGTGTGGTCAGTGGTCGCCACTTTGATAGCTGGTGGAAAAAAGCCCGTCAGGACGATCCCGATTTACTGAATTTCGAAAAAGCCATGCTGCTGCAAGGTGATGCGAGCCATGTCACCGAGTTAGATTATCCCAACGTTTGGTATCAAGATAACGTCAAACTCAAGCTCAGTTATCAGTTTGAACCTGGGCAAGATCATGATGGGGTCACGGTGCATATTCCGTTACCAATTCTCAACCAGGTATCTGAAGAGGGCTTTGATTGGCATGTGCCGGGTCTGCGTCATGAGCTGATTGTCGCATTGATCAAATCCTTGCCTAAGCCGTTACGTCGTAACTTTGTCCCGGCCCCCAACTATGCCGATGCAATCTTACAGCGCGTGACGCCACTAGAGGCGCCTTTGCTAGATAGTATGGAAAAAGCCCTTAAGCAGATGTCAGGGGTGACGATTGCGCGTGAAAGCTGGAACTTCAGCCAACTTCCAGAGCATTTGCGGATGCAGTTCCGCGTCGTCGATGATAAAAATCGAACCCTCGCGGAAAGCGAAGATCTGAACGCGCTCAAGGTGTCACTCAAAGATCAGGTTCAGGCCACCTTGTCGGACGTGGCAGATGATGACATTGAGCAGCAAGGGATCACGCAATGGCACTTTGGCCGTTTGCCATCGCGTTATCAGCAAAAAAAACATGGCTTTGAAGTCAAGGCTTACCCGGCACTGGTGGATGAAAAAGACAGCGTCGCGATTCGCTTATTTGAAACGGAAGATCAGCAACTAAAAGCGATGCAGGCCGGACAGCGCCGGTTGATTTTACTCAATGTGCCATCGCCGATTAAGTATCTTCATGCACATTTACCCAACAAATCAAAGCTGGGGCTGTACTTTAACCCCTATGGGCGTGTGCTGGATTTAATCGATGATTGTATTGCTTGTGGCGTCGATAAATTAATTGCTCAGCACGGCGGCCTTACTTGGGAAGAGGCCGAGTTTGAGTCGTTAAAAGAAACCGTGCGTGCAGAGCTAGGCGATACAGTGGTCGACATTGCTCAGCACGTTGAGCAAATCCTGACGCATGCGTTTACTATCAACAAAAAACTGAAAGGCAAAGTAGATTTGTCGATGGCATTTGCTATGTCTGATATTAAAGCGCAATTGGAAGGCTTGATATACAAAGGGTTTGCCACCTACTGTGGTTGGGAGCGGCTGCCGGATATTTTGCGCTATATGAAGGCGATAGAGCGTCGACTAGAAAAATTACCCGTCGATCCGACGCGCGATCGTAACCATATGCTCAAGATAGAGTCGGTCATGAACGACTATAAAACGCTGTATAACAAGCTGCCAAAAGGAAAGCCGGTGCCTGATGAGGTGAAGGCGATTCGTTGGATGATTGAAGAGCTACGCGTGAGTTACTTTGCTCAGCAATTGGGTACCCCGTACCCGGTGTCTGATAAGCGGATCAAAAACGCAATGGCTGCGCTTTAATTGTGGCAACCTTCTGCCACCGTCGACTTGCGCGTGTACGTCGGTCTGCGGTGAGCTGATTAAATTACTTAACTATCAATAGCTAATGAAACCGTGTCTTTATGGCACGGTTTTTGTTTTTGTCAATACAGGCACGCTAACTAGATAGCCTGTATTGCAGTGGCAAAACAAGGAGCACATCATGATGCGATTCATTCTTCCCTCTTGGGGACTTGGGCTGTTGGGCTTACTTACGTTGAGCATCTCTCATCCCGTATTGGCCAGCTTTAAAGATGACGTCAGTGGGCTATATCAATCCCTTCACCTTGAAGGAGAGGTGTCTTATCACGCTTTTGCCGATGCCTACCGTCACTTTTCCCAGCATCACAGTGCCAAACCTGTGATGACGTTGATTGATTATGGTAAGCCGTCGACCGAGAAACGCTTTTGGGTGATTAATGTCAAAACGCGTAATGTCCTTTTTCGTTCGTACGTCTCGCATGGCAAGAACAGCGGGAATCTGTATGCCAAGACGTTTTCTAATCGCGTCAATTCGCGACAAACATCCCTCGGCATTTATCGTGCAGCGGAAACGTATCACGGCAAACACGGCTATTCGCTGCGCTTAGATGGCCTCTCTGAAGGTTTGAATGATAAGGCGCGTGAACGGGCAATTGTGATTCACGGTGCTGACTATGCCAATCCCGCCATGATTGAGCAAAGCGGTCGTCTTGGACGAAGCTGGGGATGCCCGGCATTACCCACTGATTTATCATCTCGTGTGATTGATGTGATCAAAAATGGCACCTTCATCTATGCCTTTTCCCACCAGGCATAAAAAAGCCCGCAAGTCAGTTATCACGATGCATTGCAAAGCTCACTACCGAACAATAACTGTTGCTAGCTTACTGCCAAAATCATCTTCCTTTTACCGCTTAGGCTTAGATTCTGGTTAGCCTTTAGCCTTATGCGATAAGGAGGACAATGATGCGATATATTAACCGGCTCAGTATTGGTTTGCTTTCTGCTTGTGTGCTATCCCCGGCCATATCATTGAGTGCTCCATCGGCACCGGCATTGATGCACGGCGTGGATGGGCAGTTAGCGTCACAAAGCTATCAAGGCTTTTGGGCGAGTGAGAAGCTAGACGGCATTCCAGGGGAATCCCATTCATGCACCGCAATCGTTTCTGGCTGCCTTGCCTAATGTGCCCCTTGATGGGGAGTTATGGGCTGGGCGCGGTGAATTTCAAACCGTATTGCGAACGGTGCTTGATAAGACGCCAAATGACAGTGACTGGCAACGTATTGGTTTTTACGTGTTCGATCTTCCACAACATCCAGGCCCCTTTGCTGAGCGCTATCTGGCATTAAAACGTCTGGCCGAGCAAGGAGGCGACGTGATCCAGTGGGTTGAGCAGCAGCCGGTGGCCAATGACCAAGCACTGGCCGATCGCTTGGCTCAAATCACCGACGCGGGTGGCGAAGGGCTGATGCTGCATCATCCAGAGAGTTATACCTTGGCGCGCGCGTTGATAGCTTGGTCAAGCTTAAGGCTTACCAAGAAGTCGATGTGTCTGTGGTGGGAATGAATCCGGGGCAGGGACGTTTGACCGGAATGATGGGATCACTCCAAGTGCAGATGGCGGATGGCACTGTGTTTAACGTTGGCTCTGGTTTTACCGATCAACAGCGTCAACGCCCGCCTGAGAAGGGGCAGACCATTGTCGTACGTTATAACGGCGTGACGGATAAAGGGATCCCACGTTTTGCCCGCTTTATACGAGAAAAAGTCGCACTCTAGGCGCGACTTGACTCGCTTGTTGTTCGGCGGCTAGTGAGATGCGGTTGTCGATGAGCCTGACGTTGCTGTCTTGGTCACGGTATCCGAGGTTGGGTGCCCGAGGTTGGGTGCCGCAATTGATGGTCAAGACATTGGCAATCGGTGCTGTACTTTTTCTTGCCGGTTTTTCCGATCCCAGGGTTGAAGCTGTTGGTTGGATCAAGCTGATGATAAAAGTTGGCTAAATCGGGCTCTGCCGCATAAAGGTGTCCCACATTATGCTCTGCCGGATATTTCGCGCCGCGGGTTTCTAATTGCGCCAGCATCTTAGCTTTGATTGCTGCCACGTCTGCGCCTTTTTTGATCACATAGTCTTGGTGAAACACATGACAGAAGAAATGGCCGTAATAGAGCTTTGTCACTATGTTTTGTTCAATCTCTTCGGGCAAGTGTTCTTGCCATTCGGTTTCATTACGTTTTAGTGCAATGTCGAGAGCCAAAATGTCTTCACTATCCCGGTGGTGCATAATGTGATAGCGGATCGCTGCACCGGCGGCGGCAAAACGATGCAACATCGCTTTTTTGGCTTCATCCGCATTACAGGCAAAATAGTCACTGTCTGGGTGCTCGGCAAAAAAGCGGCTTAAAAAGGCGGATATCTCATTAATGCCCTCGTCAGAGGCTTTCACGATCAAGTGATGCTCATATCGATCGCGAAATGCCAACATGCGTTTGGGTAAATGCTGAGGAAATAATTGACTGGCATACTGCATCACTTTGTCGGGTAAGGACTTAGGCAGCAGCGGTACTTTGTCTAACCAGGCGGTGATCTGGGCTTTTAAGGCAAACATCTTGGGGATTGAATCGGTACCCAGTTGCCCAATCGCGAGAAACACGTCTTTTCCGTAACGCTCGGCGATATTAAAGGCATCACGGTGCATGTATTCACCGACCTCTGGCAAATGCGACAATTCAGACAGTACACGTCGACGCAGCGTATTGAAGACATCTGGATCATTGGTACCCAGATAAAAAACTTGCTCGCGCTCAGGGATAGGATAGGTGTCTAGTCGCACAGCGAACACAGCGAGTTTACCGGCACACCCGCTTACTTCATGCAGGCGACGTTTATCTGCGTTATAACGAGCAGGGCTGTCGGCATCGACATCACGCAAGATGTGCTCATAGTCATGGGCGGAGGCTTTACGGTCGTCAAACACAACGTCTTCGCGACGGTAATCCCCTTTTTCAACGCGAGAGAGTATGGTTTCTGGGTCGTCACCCAGGGCAATACCTAAATGGTTGACCAGTACTAATTCACCGTGTTCAGTCAGTTGCGCGAATAGCGAATATTCCGTATAAGCTGGGCCACGCTTCACTAGCGCTCCCCCTGAGTTGTTCGCCACGCCGCCGACAATTGAGGCGCCAATACACGACGAGCCGATGACCGAGTGAGGCGCTCGATGGTGGGGACGCAACGTTTTCTCTAAGTGATGCAGTGTGGTGCCAGGGAAACTGATCACTTGCTTGCCATCATCAATCAATTGTAATCCGTCGAGGCGGGTGGTGTTGATAATAACGACATCACGATCATAGTCATCCCCTTTGGGCGTAGAGCCCTCGGTTAACCCCGTGTTAGCCGCTTGCATAATCATGACCACATCGGCTGCAACACAAGCTTGTAGCACGCGCCATTGCATCACTAACGAGGTTGGAAAGATCACGGCCAGTGCCGATCCGCCCCCAGAGCGCCACCCCATGCGATAGTGCTGGGTTTGGCTTTTATCGGTAAGGAGGTTGTCTTTGCCCACGATGTCCGTCAACGTCGAGAGAAAAGTTTGCTGCTGGGTTGACGACAAACGTGATGGGGTATTCATAAGCGTTCCTTTCCTTCATGTTTCAAAGGCTGGGGTCAGCCTAGCTGGCCCGCTTGTGGTGAGGCAGGCCGAGAGACGCTCGGCCTGATGGATTGAGATTACGCTACAGTGAGCACATCAGCAAATTGCAGTATGTTCACCAATATAATGCCAATAATGCCGGCCGCGACTAAATAATACAGCGTGGGTAAAATCGTTTTTCTGAGCGTCGCGCCTTCTCGCCCAAGTAAGCCAACGGTTGCAGAGGCGGCGACGACGTTGTGTATTGCAATCATATTGCCAGCGGCCGCGCCAACGGCCTGTAGAGCAATGACAACCACCGTCGATGCGCCCAGGGTCTGTGCGACTTCAAACTGAAATTGACTAAACATCATGTTCGAAACGGTGTTTGAACCGGCAATAAATGCGCCTAATGCGCCAATTGTTGCACTCAGCGCTGGGAAGCCATCGCCGACCAGATCAGCGGCAAATCGTGCGGTCATCACGGGCATACTGACGAGTTCGGCACCGTTCACGCCTGAGTTGATAAAAATACGCACCATTGGAATCGTAAAGACCAAGACAAAGCCGGCGCCGATCAGTGTTTTACTCGACTCCCGTGCAGCTGTCATTAGTGGGGCTAATTGACGAGCTTGTAATAAGACGGCGAGTAAGGCCACAAATGCCAGAATGCCCCCAGGGAGATATAAAGGCTGAATGGCGGCATTGATGCCCGTTTCACCAAACAGAGCGGAGAAACTTAAGCTCACATCCGTGAGTGCGGTTTTAACGGTTGGGCTGATGCGGCTAATCACCAAGAAGACAGCTAATAGTATATAGGGCGTCCAAGCCATTGCCATGCTCATGGGTTTATCTTGGATTTTAAGGTCCATTTTTAATGATCCTAGCCAATGTGTCGGCCACGTGGATTCATCATCAAAGTCCCACTGCGTCTTGGGAACAAGAAATCCTTTCCGGGCGGCTATCGTGACCAGCACAATACCGACGAGCCCGCCGAGTAGTGATGGAAACTCCGGGCCGAGCAGCCAGCCGGTGAGCGCGTAGGGAACCGTAAAGGCTAAACCAGCAAAAATCGCAAAAGGCGCGACCGCCAAGCCTTCTTTCCAGCTTTTATTTTTTCCAAAAAAACGGGTCAGCATCATAGCCATGAGCAGCGGCATAAGGGTGCCGATCACCGCATGAATAAACGAGACTTGCGTGGTAATTGCCTGCAAGTAGGTGGCCCAATCGCTGCCGTTGGCGGTGAGGGTCTGACCAATAGCATGACTGTCTAATCCTTTATTAACCCCGACGATAATGGGGGTCCCCACGGCGCCGAATGACACAGGGGTTGACTGGATCATCATGCCGACCACTACCGCTGCAAGCGCAGGGAAACCGATGGCAACCAAGAGTGGCGCGGCAATTGCAGCAGGTGTCCCAAACCCAGATGCTCCCTCAATAAAAGAGCCGAAACACCAAGCGATGATAATGGCTTGTATTCGCCTGTCGTCCGAGATAGTGGTAAAACCATTTCGAATCACGGTGATCGCGCCTGTGTGCTTTAACGTGTTAAGTAAAAGGATGGCACCAAACACGATCCACAGGACAGCGGCGGTGATAATGAGTCCTTGGGCAATAGAGGCCGATACGCGGGCTGCGCTCATTTGCCACTGGAATAGTGCGATCAAGACTGTCATGATAAAGGCAACCGGCATCGCCTTTTTGGCAGGCCAGTTTAACCCCACCAGTAAAATAGCAGCCACCACAATGGGTGAGAACGCAACGAGGGCGTAGAGGGTATCTGTCATAAGTATTCCTTAGTTGGGCGTCTCTTCCGTTAAATCACGTAAAAAAGTGGCGTCACTCATGTGTTGTTATTTTGCTGACAGCTCGGTGACGTAATGTTAACAAGGTGTGACATTACGCGTTTACATTTCTCTGATATATGGAAATAATGAAAATAATTACTTCCATTACTGACACAATATGCCTAAAACAGATGATCTCGTTCTTTTTGCTCAAGTTGTTGAGTATGGTTCTTTTAGTAAGGTCGCGGAAATAAATTCCCTGACAAATTCCGTAGTTAGCAAACGTGTTAAAAAGCTTGAAGAAGGCTTAGGCGTGCAGCTTTTGTACCGTACAACGCGCAAACTGACCCTTACTGATGCAGGGCGTACCTTGTACCAAGGTGCAAAAACTGTGAAGCAGGCCGCTGATGAAGCGTTTGATGCTGTTGCAGGACTTGGAGAAGCGATTACTGGGCAGATAAAGATATCCGTCCCGACAATCTCGGGTGAGTTATTGTTAGCCGAAGCGGTCGCTGAGTTTTGTGGTCAATATCCCGGCTTGAATATTGATATGTCTTTGAACAACCGCTTCGTCGATTTGATTGATGAAGGCTTCGATTTAGTGATCCGTACAGGGTACTTGGAAGACTCGAGTCTTATCGCTCGCCATATTCTCGATTCTCAGTGGGTCGTATGTGCAGCACCAGGCTATATTGCTCGCCACGGCAGGCCTCAGCACCCCATTGAGCTTAAACAGCATAACTGCTTGCAATACGCGTATCAGACCACAGGTGCGAGTGATTGGGAGTTTAAAGGCGAGGATAAAAATCAAGTCATCAAAGTGACAGGTAATCTGTCTACGGATAACCCGATTGCATTGCGCCAGGGAGCGTTGAGTGGTCATGGGATCGCTTATGTGCCGCGCTGTTTGGTGTATAACGATTTAATCGAAGGGGATTTGATTGATCTTTTCCCTGATCAAGTGGGAAAAAAACTTGGGATTTACGCGGTTTATCCGTTTACACGTCAACCGCCGAAAAAGGTACGCTTATTGATTGAGCATATTCGCAATAAGTATTTGGCTATTCAGCACTGCTTCTAGTTGGCACGGCTTCTAGGGAATCAGTATTCACTGGGCGATTTCATCACTGTGAGTGGCCCTGACTAGCGAGCTTCAGGGCCGATAGGACACTATTAAGTCACGGGGCTATATGGTGCTGTAAGCGTCTTTTCGCTGATTAAATCGCTCAACCAGGTCTTGAATTGCCGCTTCGCAATAGGGGCGTAATCCACTGGCTACCATGGTCTTGCATCCGTGACCGACTTGTTGGCCGTTAACGATAAAATCGAAGGCGAGCTCGACTTTTCCTCGTTTTCCGCTGACATGCATTGCTGAATCGGAGAGCTCGACTTGCGCAGAGGCAATCGATAAATCGTCGAATGCTAGGCTCATTTTTTCATACATCACCAATGGGCGATCGGTGTTTATCATCATCTGTTGCTCACGCATCAGTGGCACCATGATGTGGGGGAAGTTCTTACCAGAAAACTGAACATAATGAGTAGCTATTTCGGTCGCCAATGCCTGATCATGGCGCACCGCGCCGCGTCGAGTCATTGTTAGGTAGCGCTTTTGATCATCGTCGACGACAGTGACTTCCTCATCTGTTTCAACGATAGTTAAAGGGGTGTTGGCACTGATCATGCCATTAAACTGAATTTCAATTTCCTCACTGATCCCCGTTTTTGCGAGCAAAATAGAAAGGAGCAGATCTCCCGGCACACAAAATCGTGACGCATCGGTATCATGAATGGGGTTAAAGTCACCGGCAACGCGTTTCGCAAAGTCACTCGCTTGTTGGCGAGTAAAAATCAGTTTTCCATCTTGCTCAGAATAATAATGTTCTAAATTCATAGTGAGTAACAGATACGAGAAATAAGCGGCCATTGTAACCCAAGCAGTACCAAGCATTGGTCTAGCCAGTCGTTACATCGCTTATTTGTGAGTTATGTCAACGACTAAGGTCTAAAACCACAATGCTTCAATGGTAAAGGCGAGAGTGGTATAAATGGCGTAGGTTAATGAATTATCAAGGATAGGCGTATGACATTCCCTTATCAACACATCGTAATTTTAACCGGCGCTGGCATATCAGCGGAATCAGGGATAAAAACATTCCGTGATCAAGATGGCTTGTGGGAAGAACACCACATTGAAGATGTTGCAACGCCTGAGGGGTTTGAGCGCAATCCAACATTAGTGCAGCAGTTTTATAATGATCGCCGTCGACAATTACAGTCGGGAGTGAGCCCAAACCTTGCCCATAACGCCTTGGCTTACTTGGAAAAAACAACCCATGCCTCTGTGCTGGTGGTGACACAAAATATTGACGATCTCCATGAGCGAGCTGGCACCCATCATATTATTCATATGCATGGCGAACTATTAAAGGCACGCTGTAGTCACTCTCAGCAAACCATTGATTGGAAAGGTGATATTTCGGTTTCTGACCACTGTCACTGTTGTCAAATGCCGGCACCTTTGCGGCCTCATGTTGTTTGGTTTGGTGAAATGCCATGGGGCATGGGGAAAATCCATGAGGCGTTAAATAAAGCGGATTTGTTTATCTCTATAGGGACATCGGGGGCAGTGTATCCCGCGGCGGGCTTTGTGCATGAAGCGGCAATGCATGGCGCGCATACAATTGAAATCAACCTCGAACCCAGTGCGGTTGAGAGCGAGTTTGATGAACGGCGCTACGGCAAAGCAAGCACCTTAGTGCCTGAGCTGGTGGATGAGATACTGGCGCTTGAGCGATAAATCAGGGGCGTCTTTGCCCCTGACAGTCTAGTACAGCACGCGGGATCACATACCGGCTTTTAAGCGTTGAAAATAATCTTCATAAAGTCGGTTAGCGTCACCTACATCGTTTTGCCATTCGCCGGCAGCCATCACCGACTGTGGTGGATAAATTTGCGGGTTATTTTTAAACGCGGCAGGCAATAACGGATAGGCGGCTTTCACTGGCGTTGGATAACCTATCTGCAGGGCAAGCTTAGCGGCGTTTTCCGGACGTAAGAGAAAATCGATCATTTTATGCGCGGCATCGACGTTTTTAGCATCCGCTGGAATCGCGAGGCTATCCATCCAAAAAATTGCGCCTTCTTCTGGCCACACCATGTCGATCGATGCGCCTTCTTGACGCGCCATGTAGGCACTGCCATTCCAAAGCATGCCTAGGGTGACTTCGCCCGCTAAAAACGGGTTAGCCGGAAAATCAGAATTAAAGAGCAATACATTTGGCATCAACGTTTTAAGTGACTGATAGGCCGCTTTTATTTCTTCCGGATCTGTGGTGTTGGCAGAGTAACCGAGTTTTCGCAGGGCAATATGAAATAGCTCTCTGGCATCATCCATCATCAACAGTTGGCCTTGCCATTTGGGATCCCATAAATCAGCCCAGCTCGAGACATCGGCTTTGTCCATAAAGTCGGTGTTAACGCCGATACCTGTCGCTCCCCAAATATAGGGCACAGAATAATCATTGTTAGGATCAAAAGGTTTGTTCAAGTTAACCGGATCCAGACCTGAAAAATGCTGGAGTTGCGATTTGTCGATTTTTTGTAGCATGCCTTGCTGACGCATTTTAGCGACATAGTAAGTTGACGGCACCACAAGATCATAGCCCTCAGGATGCGTTTTCAGTTTGGCATACATGGTCTCGTTTGACTCATAGGTGGAGTACATCACCTCAATACCCGTTTCATCGGTGAAATCTTCAATAACCGAATTAGGGATATATTCAGACCAATTGTAGAAATACAAAACATCATTGTTCGCGGCGGTCGCGGTAGACGTGAGTAATGCACCGAACAGGGTAAGCGCAAAAAAGGGGGACCATTTAACCATGGTGAGCTCCTCGTAACACAAAAAGGAGGGCGGCTGACCTGTCAACTGCCCTGGGGAATGGATTATTTTAGTCGATCTTTGGCTAGCCATTGTGAGCACATGACCAGCACGAGTGACACAATCAGCATAATGGTGGCAAGGGCGTTAATTTCTGGCGACACGCCGACTTTTACCATGGAGTAAACTTTGAGCGGCAAGATTTCATAACCTGGCCCGGTGACAAAAGAGCTGACGATGACATCATCCAGTGACAAGGTGAAGCTTAGTAACCAACCCGCTGCAACCGCGGGAGCGGCAAGCGGTAGGATGATTTTGGTCAAAATAACCCATTCGCTCGCGCCTAAGTCACGTGCGGCTTCAAGCATTTTGACATCAAAACCATTTAAGCGGCTGTAAACCGTTACGACTACAAACGGCAGGCAAAAAGTAATGTGTGACAGCAGCAAGGTCAAAAATCCTAATTGTGCGCCCATTAAGATAAAGAGCGCCAACAGCGAGATAGCCATCACGATATCGGGCGACATCATCACCACGAACAGCATACCATTGACAAACTGCTTGCCGCGAAAGCGATAACGAAACAGTGCTACCGCGGTTAAGCTACCTATAATAGCGGCCGCACTAGCAGAAAAAATAGCAATGGTCAGTGAGTTCCCCGCGGCTTGCATCAGGCTATGATTATTTACAAGTTCCTCATACCATTGCCAAGTAAAGCCTTTCCAACTCATCCCAAACTTGCTCGCGTTGAACGAATTGACGATCAAAATCAGAATTGGGATATATAAAAAAGCATAAACCAAAGAGAGGAAGCTGCCTTTAACAAAGCGATTCATGATAATGCCTCCTTACGATTCATCCATTTCCCCACACGCCAATAGGCAAATAGCAGCAGCCCCATGAGCACCGTCAGAGAAATACTGGCCGCGGAACCAAATGGCCAATCGCGAACATTGAGGATTTGGCTCTTAATCACGTTACCGATCAATAGGTTTTTCGCCCCACCTAATAAGTCAGAGACGTAGAACATGCCGAGGGCTGGAAGAATCACCAGTAAACTACCGGCAATAATGCCTGGCGTAGTAAGTGGTAAGATCACGCGCAAGAAGCATTGTAACTTGTTGGCGCCCAGATCGCGTGCCGCCTCTAAGTAGCTGTTGTCCAGTTTTTCAATGCTGGAGTACAACGGCAGAATCATAAACGGCAGCAAGATATAAACGAGACCGATCATGACCGCATATTCGGTGTACATAATACGGATAGGGCGCTCAATGATCCCAAGCCACATTAGGCTTTCATTGAGTAACCCTCTCGTGCCCAGAAAGATTTTGAGGCCATAGGTGCGGATTAATGAGTTAGTCCAAAATGGCACAATGACTAAAAAGATCATCATTGGACGCATTTTTTTGGGCATCTTGGCAACAATAAAGGCAAACGGGTAGCCGATAAGCAGACAAATCAGCGTCGCTAACGCTGCCATGTAGAAGGAATGCCACACCACTTTAGCGTAGAGAGGATCGAGAAGTTTTGCGTAGTTACTCAGCGTGAACGTCATCTCGATAAGATTGGCGTCATCGCGGGTTAAAAAACTGGTGACGATGATCATTAGGTTGGGCAAAAAAACAAACACCAACAACCAGCCGACCACCAAACCAATAATGGCTGTTTGAAGATTAAGCTTTTTCATCGGCCAATACCACCTCCCAGCTCTCTACCCAGGTCAGGGTGACTTTTTGATTCAGAGAGTGGTCAACATCTGGATCGTCTTCATTAAAAAACTCACTGACCATCACGGTTTGCCCTGACGGAAGCTCGAGCACTGAATCCAGGGTCATGCCTTTATAGTTACGCTCGCGTACGTAGCCGACAATACCGTTAGGCTCCGCATCATCGCTAATTTCTTGTAGGCGAATGTCTTCAGGGCGCAGCAATACCTTGACTTTATCGTCAGGCTTCACATCAAGCTTGCAGAATACCTCGCACTCACGGGATTCAATACTGGCCCAAATGCGGTTTTCATCGATGCGTTTAATCACGGTGGCATCAAAGACATTGATTTCGCCAATAAACCGGGCGACAAACAAGTTCTTTGGCTCTTCATAGATCTCACGTGGTGAGCCGTCTTGTTCGATTTCGCCTTCACGCATGACCAGTATACGGTCAGACATCGACAACGCTTCTTCTTGATCATGGGTGACAAAGATAAACGTAATGCCGAGTTTACGCTGAAGCTGCTTGAGCTCCATTTGCATTTGCTTACGCAGTTTATAATCGAGTGCAGAGAGCGATTCGTCGAGCAGTAAGACGCTTGGTTTATTCACCACAGCACGCGCAATCGCAATACGCTGCTGCTGACCGCCTGACAACTGGTGGGGCTTGCGTGAGGCATAGTGGTCCAGCTGCACCATGCGCAGTGCTTCCATCACACGCGGTTCGATCTCATTGCGGTTCACACCTTGCATACGTAAGCCAAATGCCACGTTTTCAAACACACTCATGTGGGGAAATAAGGCATAGCTTTGAAACACAGWGTTGACGTTGCGTTGTTCGGCAGGCAAATCGGTGACATCTTGACCGTCAATGATAACCTGGCCGCTGTCAGCGTCTTCAAGCCCCGCAATTAAGCGTAATACGGTTGTTTTACCACAACCCGAAGGACCGAGAATGGTGAGAAATTCACCGTCATTCACGCTTAAATTGAAGCGGGAAATAATTTCTTTGCCGTCGAAACTTTTGGTTAATGACGCCAGCTCGACAACCGGTTTGTGAGATAGATGGGTGTGATTCAATGGTTCGTTCTCTCTCTACCTGGCAAATTGTCTTGTACATACGTACCCATAAAACAGACGGCGCATAATAGACGCGCACAAGTCGAAGTTAAAGCAATTTTTCTCCCCATTTAATGCATTTCCTTTCATGACTGGCGTGGATAGCATCCTTGACGCTTTTCAGTGCTCACACAGACAACTTTGGGTTATTTTTCCCGGATTCGTCAGAATGATTTTTAGCTATGGGCGACAGTCAGATATACTGTGTGCATCAGTCATGATAGATAACGATTATGAGTCAACAAGAATACGATAATGCGATACACATGGGCGGGTCGATAGAAACCGCACTGAATGGCCGTTACCGCCTCGATCCGTTTGAGATCATTAAAGAGGCTTTCTCGCAGACCTTAAAACACTTCTGGTCTTTCTTACCCGCGGCGCTGGGCTTATTTGCGACTCAAATTGGTATTCTAATGCTAATGCTTACTTTGTTGCTGGGCGCACCCTCGCATTTGTTTGAGGCGCTTGTCGGGCAACGGGAGCTTACCACCGATATGATCTCCTCCGTGTGGCTAGCTAACTTCACGTCAGAGGTGTTGATTGCACCTTTATATGCTGGGGCAAGTTTGATGGGACTTAGCCATGCGATCGGCTTTCGTTCCAAGCCTCGTCATCTGCTAAAAGGGTTAGCTTTCGCATTACCCGTCACTGTGGTGATTTGCTTGTCCGCTACGCTGCAAAGTGTCGCGAGTTTGATTTTTCCGCTGCTTAGCCTTTATGTTGCGATGGTTTTTTCCATGGCGCCGTTATTAATTTGCGAGAAGCGTGTCACACCCATGAAAGCTTTGAGTGTGTCTTTCCGCGCGGTAAACAAAAAGCTGTTTCAGATGGCAACCATTTATGCGGTAGTGGGTGTGCTATTTCTCATTTCTTTTGCCACGGCTGGCTTTGCATTGGTTTGGGCGTTACCCTTCCTTTTCAATGTTAAAGGCGTGATTTACCGAGAAATGTTTGGCGTAGGGGTCGAAGTGACCGTGTCACCCAAAAGCGAGAATAATCCCGACAAATCAAACGCGTCATCACCCTCGTCAGGCCAGGATACATTTGATGCCTGAACCACGCTAAGCCCGTATGTGGAGTATCGATGAAAAAAGTAATCAGTGTATTGGCGCTATTGGGGATGATCAGTTTCCCTGCAAGTGCCGAGACATACCGTTTTAGTTATAGCAAACTCTTTACCCAACTAAAGCACAATACCGAAGAGGGTCACCCTGATATCGGTGTGGCGTACTTTATGGTATCAGCGGATTCTGGTCAGGTCTGTCCCATCTCACGAGCTTGGATGCGAAAAAAAGAGCATTATGAGGAATTTACCATTCCTGCCTCGCAAGCTTTGCCGTTGCCGTTGGATAACCAGCTGCGTAAAGTGAATCCCGATGTCTTTGTTGAAACACCGTCAACGCTAAATTGTGATATTTCATTCCAAGTGTTGGTGGATAAGCCGGTCGGAAAGACGCTAACCAGCCAACAAGTTCGCGACTGGCTACCACAAATGGATACCATGATGGAAAACCTGGGTGGGATGTTTGCCTCTTGGTTTATGCCTAAAACGCAGGGGGTGGTGATCCATTTTTCGCCCTCGGCGACAGGGAAAATAACCAGCAGTGAAGGGCAGGATTATACCATTGATGATCATCAAGCTATCATTGATGCTAGCGGCCTTGGGCAAGAGGTTAAATTAACTCTGCCTGAGGCACCCATTAAAGTATCACCTTGGCTCCCGAAAAACGGTTAACTGCTTGCTGATCTTAGAGGTTGTTAACGCTAAGAGCGGTTAAATTCGAACGATTAGGGAAAGAAAAAAGCGCTCACTAAACCAGTGAGCGCTTTTGTGATTCAGTAATCACACTGTGATCTTATGCCTTGAGATTGACAATATCGAGTGATAATTCAGGGTCTACTTCAACGACCGCTTCTGAGTCAGGCACCGGGTCAGTAAAACTTTCCTTATCAAATGCGGTATCGCCATCACCTTCATAAGCCATGCCTGCTGCGACTGATTTAAAGTCGAATAATGTCGCATCGGCAAGGTGTGAGGGCACCACGTTTTGCATCGCGCGGAACATGGTTTCAATGCGTCCCGGGTAACGTTTGTCCCAGCCCTGTAACATCTCTTTGATCACTTGGCGTTGCAAGTTAGGCTGAGATCCGCACAGGTTACAAGGAATGATAGGGAACGCTTTCTGCTCTGAATAACGTTCTATATCTTTTTCGCGACAATAGGCCAATGGACGAATCACAACGTGTTCGCCATTATCGGAGACGAGCTTGGGCGGCATGCCTTTTAGTTTGCCACCGTAAAACATATTTAAAAACAACGTTTCCAGAATATCATCACGATGGTGTCCAAGCGCTATTTTGGTAGCGCCTAACTCTTTCGCCGTACGGTATAGAATGCCACGACGCAGACGCGAGCACAGTGAGCACGTGGTTTTTCCTTCTGGCACTTTTTCTTTAACAATCGAGTAGGTATCTTCTTCGATAATCTTATATTCGACCCCCAATTCGTCTAAATACTCGGGGAGAATGTGCTCAGGGAAACCTGGCTGTTTTTGATCCAAGTTAACGGCGATTAACTCGAACGAGACAGGGGCACTTTTTTGCAGACTTTGCAACATATCAAGCAGGGTGTAGCTGTCTTTGCCGCCTGAAAGGCAAACCATAATGCGGTCGCCATCTTCAATCATATTAAAATCTGCAATGGCTTGGCCTGTATTCCGGCGAATGCGCTTTTGCAGTTTATTAAACCCGTATTTTTGTGCTTTGCTCAGCTCTTGCGTGCTCATAAGTACTATCGCGTTGTCAGGCAGTCTAAACGCATTAAGCTGCCAGTGTGCATGAATGGCGGGTATGATACGGATTTTGACTATAAATGCTAGTCACTATAAAGGCGGGATGAATATAAACAAGACAGCCAACAACAGGCGGTGAGTTGCACTGCCTGTTGTATGGGCGGGTGACAATGACTTAGTCGTTGGCTCGGGGATCGAGCGGGCTGATATATCCATCAGGCTTGATCGCAAGCAGATCGCAGTCGAGCTGATCAATCATATGCTCTGCTGTGTTGCCGATAAAGACAGCCGATAGTCCAGTGCGGCCAGTTGTTCCTAGGATCACCAACTCTGCATCTAACTCTCGTGCGATATTAGGAATGACATCCTCTGGCAAGCCTTCTTGAACATGGGTTCGCGTCTCTTCGATGTGATGGCGCTGACGCAGTGCCTTCATGGCGGTGAGATGGTGGCCTCTGACGGCATCGGTATAAGCACTAGGATCAAAGTCAGGTAGCTCAATAGTAATATTCACCGGTGTTGCTGGGTAGGCGTTCGCAAGGTGTAGCTCAGCGCCCAGCATCGCACTCATCACGTTGCCTTCATCGACTAATTTGTCGTTGAGTTCGGCGTGGGTTTCTGTTTCTGAAGCCACGTGAACGGACGCGACAATTTTACCTTTATCCGGCCAACCATGCTCTTTTACCAATAACACAGAGCTGGGACATTTACGGAGTAAGTGCCAGTCCGTTGGGGTAAAAATCACTGAACCTAGCGTGTCGTGCTTGTGCGTCGCTTTGACGACAAGATCATGCTGATGACTGAGTACGCGCTCGACAATCGCTTCGTAAGGACGGTTGTGCCAAACGACGACTTTTTCAATCTCACAGTCTTGTGCATTGTGGGACTGAATGATCTCATTCATCCATTCTTCACGCTGGTGCATGACACCTTGACGCATGGCTTGTCGTTCATCAGACGAAAGCATCGAGGTCATTTCATAGGAAAAGTCGTAAATGGCGAGAAAGAGCGTAAGCTTAACCGCAGAATCACTTCGTTGGCTGAGCGTGACCGCACGTGATAACGCGGGTTGTTGTTCTTGGGAAGGATCAATAACGACGAGAAGGTTGCTGTACCTGGACATATCTGCCTCCTTTGCACAGATGCATCGGTTACTGTCACTTTAACCTAGTTGACCGGGTAGCGCGAAATAATTCATGGTTCCGATAGCAAAAAAGAGAAATGGCGCATTAAAGCGCCATTTATTAACAACTTATTTACCCAAAGAAGGCTTAAACCAAACACTCTTCGTCAGCAAGGCGTGCCAGCTCTTCTAAGTCTAACACTGTAATATATTTACCCTTTACCGCGAGAATCTCTGATTTTTGGAAACGGCCTAATAGACGACTAATGGTTTCCACCGTTAGACCCAGATAGTTACCAATGTCACCACGAGTCATGGTTAGTCGAAACTCACGCGGTGAAAACCCACGTTGTGCAAAGCGTTTTGAAAGGCTATACAGGAAAGCGGCTAAACGCTCTTCTGCTGTTTTCTTCGATAAAAGCAAGATCATGTCTTGATMACCTTTTATCTCGTTGCTCATTAGTCGCATGATTTGCTGACGAAGCTTTGGCATCTTGCCAGATAAATCGTCGAGCGTATCGTAGGGGATTTCGCAAATCATCGATGTTTCTAACGCCTGAGCAAAACTTGGATGCTCATTATCGTTAATGGCATCAAAGCCAACTAAATCGCCTGCGAGATGGAAAGCCGTAATTTGCTCATCACCTTGTTCAGTGATGGTATAGGTTTTAACCGTTCCTGAGCGTATCGCATAGAGCGCTCGAAGATTATCACCGGCTTTGAACAATTCTTGGCCTTTCTGAATAGGTTTTTTGCGCTCAATGATGCTATCCAGTTGATCCAACTCTTGCTCATTTAACGTAAAGGGAATGCAAAGCTGGCTTATACTACAATCCTGACAATGGATCGCACAGCCACCAGACTGAACCCGCCGAGTGATGATCTTATTCGACACCATACACCTGCCTGATTTTGAAAACGTCAATTAACATATTACACCATTATCGTGTGCTAGGTCGACCTTATATAAGGAGTTTCAATGCACCTTGTAAGGTGTAGAGGCCATAAACTGCCAACATTATGGCACCTGTCAAGCGTACTAGACGATTATTCAGTATTGGTTTAATTCGTTCTGCAAACGCGCCAACCGTTAACATTGCCGGTAGCGTTCCGAGCCCAAACCCTAGCATAACTAATCCGCCGCCAGACGCACTTCCCGCAACGGCAGCCCAACTGAGTGCTGAATAGACAAGGCCACAGGGTAACCAGCCCCACACCACACCAAAAGGGTAGGCATAGAGGGGAGAGCGCAACGGCATCAACTTAGAAGAAAGAGGCGAAATATAGCGCCAGAGCTTGCTACCGATACGCTCAATATAACTCAGACCATTCCATAATTGCGCCATATAAGCGGCCAGCAATAGCATCATTACTGCGGCAAAAAGTCGCAATACGGCAAGGTGGTGAGTGAGGTCAGAGAGCGCGAGCAACGAGGCAACTGCGCCCCCAATGAGTGTGCCCGCTACGATATAAGAGGTTATCCGGCCTAAATTGTACAAAAGAATATAGGGCCATTTGGCACGCTCAGCAGGCACCCCGAAGGACATGGCCGCTGCGACACCGCCACACATACCGAGGCAGTGGCCAGCGCCGAGCAAGCCAATCCCTAACGCACCGATAAAATCAACGTTTGTCATGATGTGAAGAGTCAGTGTTATCAGCGTCATTTGACTGAGGAGTGGGCTTTTTCTCTGGTTCTTCTTCATCGAAAAGAATAGAAGAGCCTTGACGCTCAAGATCTTCAAACTGATCGGATTTTACCGCCCAAATAAAGACGACGCCGGCGACACACACCAGCATGATCGCAATCGGAATCAAGATGTACAAACTAGCCATAACGCTATCCTTATTTTTTATTGAGCAGGCGCAGCGAGTTAGACACCACAATAATGGAGCTAGCAGACATTCCGACCACAGCAACATATGGCGCGACAAAGCCCATGGCAGCCAAAGGCAAAATGGTCACGTTGTAGCCCAATGCCCAGGCTAAGTTTTCTCGAATGATCCGTCGCGTTTGTTGAGCAAGACGTCTTGCAGTTAGCAGTTTTTCTAAATCATCACCAAGAAGTACCATATCGGCGGATGACTTCGCGATATCGGTTCCGCCTCCCATGGCAACGGATAAATGAGCACCCGCTAAAACGGGCGCATCATTTACACCATCGCCGATCATCAAGGTAATTGTACGACTATCAAGGCTTTGAAGATATGACAGTTTGCCTTGAGGAGACACGCCAGATACAACAGAGCCTATACCGAGCTCATCAGCGACTTGTTTGACATTGCGTGACTGATCGCCGGTTAACATTGTCGTTTGGATGCCCGCGTCCTTGAACGCGGCAAGTAATCTGGCACTACTGGGCCGGATGGGGTCGATAAGCGAGAATGCCGCGACCGGTTTGTTATCGCAGCTGAGTATGACCGGATACGATTGGTAGCTTTCAGCCCCGTCTGATAACGCGAAACTGGCTTTACCAATGCGCCAATATTGGCTATCGATAGTGCCACTCACGCCTTGCCCGATATGATTATCGGCAGCGCCGACGTTGACTTTTTCCGTGGCCCGAGCCTGAAATGCGTTCGCTATCGGGTGATTGGCGAACGCTTCCAGGCTAGCGGCAATATTGATCACCTGTTGCTCTGTCAACGTGTCGCTGTTGATCTCAATCGTACTGATCTGCACGGTGCCTTCGGTTAATGTGCCGGTTTTATCGACCACTAATCGATTCACTTTGGTTAACGTTTCTAAGACATGTCCTCGACGCAACATAATGCCGAGTTGACCAAATGTTGACGTCGAGCAGGTCAACGCGGTAGGTGTCGCTAACGACAGCGCACAGGGGCAGGTTGCAACGAGCACCGACAGCATGATCCAAAAAGCATCATCAGGTCGAGAAAAGTGCCAATAGAGCCACGTCGATGCAGAAATAATGAGAATAGCAGCGACAAAATAACGCGCAATTTGGTCCGCCAAAACAGCGACTTTGGGCTTTGCCATCTGTGCTTCATCTTGTAGGCGAACAATGTGCGCGACGAGCGATTCTTTATGGTTATTAATGACGGTGATGTCGACATTGCCCTCAACATTCATGGTGCCGGCATACACGGTATCACCGCTTTGTTTGGTTTGTGGCAACGACTCTCCGGTCAACATGGCTTCGTCTACTGATGTTTTGCCTGACAGGATTCGCCCATCGGCGGGAAAAGGCTCTCCCGGTAACACCCGAACGTGATCATCGACCTTTAAGCTGTTGGCCGGAACGGTTTCACCCGTAAGGTGACGTGCCATCTTCGGCACCAATTTCAATAAATTGGCACTGGCTGCTGCCGCTGTACGCCTGGCGCGCATTTCTAAAAAGCGCCCCAACAATAAGAAGAAGGTGAACATTGCCACCGATTCAAAAAAGACCTCACCTTTACCTGTTACCGTTGCGTATAAGCTCGAGAAATAGGCAAAAAGTAGGGCAATCGAAACGGGGACATCCATACCGAGCGTTCTGGCTTTTAGATTACGCCATGCATTAGTGTAAAAAGGTAAGGCGGAATAAAGTAGAACAGGGGTGGCAAAGATAAGACTAATCCAGCGGAAGTAGTTGCGAAAGGTTTCATCCATATCGCCAAACACTTCGAAATACATTGCCACCGCTAACATCATCACCTGCATTGTCGCGAGGCCAGCAATCCCTAACCGATAGAGATATTGCTTCATATTACGATGGTATTGCTGCTCTTGCTTATCCGCTTCAAAAGGGGCTGCTTTATACCCAAGATGATGAATGCGTGTGAGTATTGTGCTCAGTGATGTTTCGCTATCATCCCAACGAACCAGGGCACGGTTGGTGGTGGTGTTAACTTGAATATGGGTAACCCCCTTGGTTCTCTGCAATTGTTTTTCAATCAGCCATGCACAGGCCGCGCAAGAAACGCCATCTAATGAAAGAGGGACTTCTTTTTGATCGGCAACATCACGAACAAACTCTTGTTGTATATCTTGGTTATCATACAAAGTCAGTGATTTAAGCTCTTCTGGCACCAACTCTGCTTTATCCGCGTTCTCGGTACGATACTGATAATAAGAGCTCAAACCACTGTCTACGATAGTGGTTGCCACAGCCTGGCAGCCAGGGCAACACATAAGGCGAGGTTTATCGAAGATCACGACTTGGAAGGTGTCGCCTGTTAAAACAGGATCACCACAGTGATAACAGGGAGTAGTCATGGTTATTGTTTACCGCTTAACGTCAGGGTATTCGAGAGAGGGAAATTAATACGACCGTTGACCTTCCACTGTTTGTCAAACGACGCCAGTTCTATAAACCAAGGGCCTAACATAGGCTCGGCCAAATCGATATGATAAATACCAGCTTGATTTGGGTTTACCATGACATTCACGTCCTTACGCTCTAAGGTACGATGTTGTATGTGAACTTTCAGCGTCGGAAATGTGTCAAGTTGCCCTTTATCAAGTGCGATGGCAATTGCGTCTTCAGTCGCTGACAGTTGCGCTGAAATACCAAGTTGGTCTGCGACTTTCAACTTCGATAAATCAAGGTTAATGGCTTTTCCTTTCTTGTAATAGTCTTCCGCAACAAGAGAAACCGCATTTTTTTGAAATAACGCAAAGGTAGATAGACTCGCGACGACGACAGTCGCTGGTAGGGCGATAAGGAACCAAGGCCAAAACTGCTTGTACCAGGGGGTTATCATCTGAAGCTCCTTGGGATGAGCATTAGGAAGCCCCTGCAAGCAGGGGCCAGTTTATACGTAAGTCTCTATTCTACTTCAGGATTACTCAAACGCCATACATAGGCAGAGAGTATCTGAATTTTTTCTTCGCCAAGATGCGCTTCCCATGCGGGCATAACACCTTGACGGCCACCACGAATGGTTTGTTCCACCGCTCGACGTGAGCCACCGTATAGCCAGATGTTGTCGGTTAAGTCCGGCGCACCGAAAGCAGGGTTACCTTTACCATCTGTTCCATGACAAGCGGCACATACCACAAATCGGGTTTTACCTTTTGCAGCCATTTGCGGGTCGACTTTACGGCCTGACAAACTTAACGCGTAAGCGGCAACTTCTTGGACACCCTCTTCACCCATGGTATCTAGCCAAGCTGGCATATTGCCTTTTCGGCCGTGGAGCAAAGTGGCTTTGATGGTTTCAGGTTCACCACCGTATAGCCAAGCATCGTCCGTTAGGTTAGGGAAGCCGGCTTGACCTCGTGCATCCGACCCATGGCAAGCAGCACAGTTTTGGCTAAACAAACGTTGGCCAACCTTTAAGGCTTCTTCATTGCGCGCAATTTGTGTTATCGGACGCAGTGACTTGCCATCTTCTTGATAAGCGAGTTGACGGAATGCCTCACCAAACACTTTGTCTGCAGCGTCGAGTTCCATCGCGTATTGGTTAATGTGCTGAGCTTCTTGTGCCTTCGCCATTAACTCGCGTGATTCATCAACGTTGCTAACATTTTGGTAAGAGCTCTTCCAACCTAATACACCAGCAAAGTTACCTAACCCCGGGTAAAGGATGAGGTACCCCAAACCAAATACCAATGTGGCCCAAAACATGTATGACCACCACTTGGGAAGTGGGTTATTCAGCTCACGAATACCATCGTAGTCGTGACCCATGTCATCGCCCTCTGCGACGCCCATTTTATCTTTGGTCGTCCAAATGATAAGGGCAGCACAGCCAGCAATCGTGCCGAGTACGATGACTGTTACGAAGATACTCCAAAACGTACTCATTAGCGATTATCTCCTGTCTTGTTATTGGGCTTATCCTGACCCTTTTCTTCTTCGTCGAAAATCAGGTTAGCCGCTTCATCAAAGTGTTTTTTGCGACGTTTGCTATAAGCCCAAACAACGATCCCAATGAAGCTAACAAATAGGACCACGGTCCAAATACTATGAAAGGTGCCGATATCCATAGGCCCTCCTTATTACTTCATTGCGTGACCTAGTGACTGAAGATAAGCAATCAACGCTTCTATCTCCGTTTTGCCTTTAACCGCGGCTTCTGCGTTCTTAATATCTTCATCGGTGTATGGCACACCAAATTGATCGCGGAACACTTCAAGCTTCGCAGCCGTTGTCTCTCCGTCTAGCGTATTTTCTGCTAGCCATGGGAAACCAGGCATATTCGATTCAGGCACGACGTCACGTGGGTTAATCAAGTGAACGCGGTGCCATTCGTCAGAATACCGATCCCCAACACGGGAGAGATCAGGACCTGTACGTTTAGAACCCCATAAGAATGGATGCTCCCACACGCTTTCACCTGCAACGCCGTAGTGACCATAGCGCTCAGTTTCGGCCCGGAATGGACGAACCATTTGGCTGTGACAAACATTACAGCCTTCACGGATGTAAATATCACGTCCTTCCATCTCTAAGGCTGTATACGGACGAAGGTTATCAACCGGTTCAGTGGTTTGCTCTTGATAAATCAGTGGTGTGATTTCCACTAAGGCGCCAAAACTAATGGCGACAATGATTAAGATCGCGAGCAAGCCTGTGTTTTTTTCTACTATCTCGTGGCGATTTGAACTCATTTAATCGTCCTCCTTACACCGCAGGCTCAAGCGATTTCAAGCTAGCTTCCGGCGCACGAATCGTTTTATATGCGTTGTAAGCCATCAAGAACATGCCTGATAGGAAAATTGCACCACCGATAAAGCGGACAAAATAGAACGGGTAGGAGGCTTCTAATGACTCCACAAAGCTGTACGTCAATGTGCCATCCGTATTCACTGCGCGCCACATCAAGCCTTGCATGACACCAGAAATCCACATCGCGACGATGTAAAGTACGGTACCAATGGTGGCTAGCCAGAAGTGTACGTTTACCAGTGAAACGGAGTACATACGCTCTTGACCAAACAGTTTTGGAATCAAGTGGTAGATAGAGCCGATTGACACCATCGCAACCCAGCCGAGCGCACCAGAGTGTACGTGGCCAATCGTCCAATCGGTATAGTGCGATAGCGCATTCACCGTTTTGATTGACATCATCGGCCCTTCAAACGTCGACATACCATAGAAGGACAGGGACACGATTAAGAAACGCAGAATCGGGTCATAACGTAGTTTATGCCATGCGCCAGAGAGGGTCATAATACCGTTAATCATACCGCCCCAAGAAGGCGCAAATAAGATCAGCGACATCACCATACCCAGCGACTGAGTCCAGTCAGGCAAAGCCGTATAATGAAGGTGGTGAGGTCCCGCCCAGATATACAGAGAGATCAGCGCCCAGAAGTGGACAATAGACAAACGGTAAGAATAAACAGGACGACCAGCTTGCTTGGGAACGAAATAATACATCATACCCAGGAAGCCAGCTGTCAATAGAAACCCGACCGCATTATGTCCATACCACCACTGTACCATTGCATCGACTGCACCGGCATAAATGGAGTAAGACTTCATCGGTGAAACTGGGATTGCCATGCTGTTAACGATATGCAAGACAGCAATGGTCAAAATAAAGGCACCGAAGAACCAGTTCGCAACGTAAATATGCGAGGTTTTACGCTTAATTAATGTGCCAAAGAACACGATAGCGTATGCCACCCATACCACCGCAATGGCGATATCGATTGGCCACTCTAGTTCAGCGTACTCTTTGGAGGTGGTGTATCCCATTGGCAACGAAATAGCTGCTGAAAGGATAATGGCTTGCCAACCCCAGAAGGTGAACTCTGCTAACTTCCCTCCGAATAACCGTGTTTGACAAGTACGTTGTGCAACATAATACGACGTTGCAAACAGCGCACTGGTGCCGAATGCGAAAATCACTGCGTTAGTATGCAGTGGACGCAAACGGCTGTACGTCAAATACGGAACATCAAAGTTCAGTGCAGGCCACACTAACTGAGCGGCAATAAGTACACCTACCGCCATGCCCACAATACCCCACAAAATGGTTGTTAGAGTAAATTGGCGGACAACGCGGTAGTTGTAGTCTTGTTCAAGCTGCTTAACTTGGCTCATATTGCATGCTTCCACTTTTGGTTAACTACACTCACGTTTGATACGGACGAAGCCTCCGCTTCGTCTATTAACATACCTTTTTTACTAAATCGCTCGGCTGCGTACGGTTTTTAACCGCTTTATACACTCCGTTGCTATTTCTTTGTAAAAATGGCATTTTCGACCAGAATCATACTGTAGATACTGGTTAAAAAACAGGGGCTAACCCACACACTTCGTGAGGCTTACCTCCCTTTCTGATAAAACTTTGACCTCTGTAACATGGAGAAGGCCACACATGGCAGCAGAAAAACTCACTCGCGGGCGATTAGCGCAAATTATCGTTATGCTTACACTTTTAGTGATCGCCTTCTTTTGGCGCACGGTCATTTATACGCCAGGACTGACAATTATAGATTGTAAGGATGCGACTGGTTTTTGTGGCACATCACAATCTCAAGAAAAAGTCACGTATGAATGGATAAGGAAGACTGACACTATATATTTTTCTTTAGTTTCAGAGAGTAAACCTCACTCCGCGTACTGGGATCAAAAGGGGAAGCAATCACCTGAGCTAAGCATAAAACAGGTTCAAGAAGGGGAAGGATACCGGACTAATTGGCAATGGTCTCGTCACGATCTCCCTACCGATATGGGTATATTTAACGTTGTCTTTGATCGGTATCAATTTAAATTTAATTACCCAGAAAAAGGATAAATAAGTGCGGTTTATATCGTATTTATCGATGCAGTGCTTTATTACTAAAGAAAATGCTTATTTATGGTGGTTTTTATATTTACACAGTTACAGTTTAACGCTAAAAACTTGATTATTAATGCGTTTTGATTCTTCCCCTAAAAGAAAGCAAACCAGTGGTGATAAAACTTCGCACTTTTCACGCACTGATAATGTTTCATCACCACTGTYAAAATTGTGATCCAACCAGAAAGTGACACTGTTAATCCGTTGCAAGAAGTTTGTGTCCGGTATGTCATCGAGACGGGGCTTTATTAGCCCCCCATGTGGAGAAATCATGACACAAGCCGCGTCAGCTTGACAAAATTGATCTAAAACTGGATACCCCAACAGTCGCATGTACCGTTCACCGTCTTTGGCAACCTGAACTACGCCAGTTAGCGGTGCAAGTTGAGATACACTTTGCGATAAGGCAGCGGTAAGAGCGTCGACGGTAAGCGCCGGAACTGATTTAAATCGAACTCTAGGTTCATGAGCAACGATATCAAGTGCAGAGGCCTGATTGTGATCGATAATAATGGGGGTATAGCCTTGAGCGGCAAGTTGATAAGCAATCGTGGCGCCTAAAGTGCTCGCGCCACCCAATAGCGCAACGGGTCGACAATCCATGTTCAACGCTCAATTGATATAAAGGGCGTATAGGATACGTCAGTTTAGAATCTATTTCAGCCACCGAGAACAATGAATTGATCGCTTGATACATGTATCATTAGCACTGTCATACACTCATATTCCTATCAACGTAACGGTGACATGAAGATAGCAACGGCACGAACTCAAGCTGATGACGCAGTACAAGCCGCCTATGCATTGGCGCGCACCATCAAAACGCGTATCAGTACGCCTAAGCTTTTGATGATCTACTTTACTGAGCATTATGACGTTCAAGCGCTTCAACGTACCTTATATCGTCTTTTTCCGGGCGTACCACTCATCGGCTGTTCTACGTGTTATGGCGTGATGACCCAAAATGGATGTACCAGCGGTCCTGCGGCAGCTATCTGGGCATGCAGTGATGATAAAGGGAGTTATGGCTCAGCCTTGGTCTCCCATCAAGCACACCGCCATGTGCGCGACTCGGCGCGTATGGCACTGACTCAAGCGATTGAAGAAAGTGGGCGATGCGGCGAGTTACCCAAATTGATTGCGTTGCACAGCACGCCTGGTGAAGAAGAGGCAACCTTATCGGCAATCCGAGAAGAGCTAGGCGTATCTGTTCCCGTCATCGGTGGTTCGGCCGCGGCAGAAACAGTCGGTGGAAACTGGGCTATTTTCGATCATAAGCAAACAGCAACGTCCGGCATCGCGATCAGCGTTTTTTATCCCTCAGCTCGGGTCAGTTACTCGTTCCATTCTGGCTATGCACCGACTCAAAGGCATGCGACGGTGACGGATGTGCGTGGTCGCGCATTGGTGAGCTTAAATCATCAACCTGCTGCCGAAGTGTATAAACGCTGGTACGAGTCAGAAACTGGATTGACTCTTGATCCTACAGATTCGCTTTTCTCTCAATCTACGCTTTATCCGCTAGGCACTCAAACCGGCACAATACATGGTTTGCCATACTACACATTGTCGCATCCGACATTTATTAATGCGCAAGGTCATATGGAGTTATTTTCTCAGCTTGAGGTTGGCCAAACTGTCTATTTTATGTCGGGAACCAGCGAGGGGCTCATTTCGCGAGCCAGTCGAGTAGTGGAGTCAGCAAATGATCATGCACTGTGTCAGCCTGAGCCTCTGGGTGGATTAGCGATCTACTGCGCTGGATGCATGTTGCATGTAAAAGATCGCCTCGACCAAGTGGCTGATAATATCAATACGGCCTTGTATAACGCTCCTTTTGTATGCCCCTTTACGTTTGGCGAGCAAGGTCTCTTTAAAGGGGGAGAGTTATCTCACGGTAACTTAATGATCTCGGCTGTGCTATTTCATAAGGATTAATCAAGATGTCGAAACGCTTATCGGCTTCTGAACGTTCAGACTCTGAATCGTTGCAAGAAACCTTATTTGAACTCAGCCGCGTTGAGGCCAGAGAAAAACGGTTAAGAGAAGAGAACGATGCAATTCTGTCTGCCATTTCTGCTATGACAGAAGCCACATCGAAGACAGATATCTTTGCGTCATTGCTCGACGTTATTCATCGCTATGTGAATTTTGATAGTGCGGTCGCGCTGAGTCGCAATCGTGAAACGGAAGATGCGTTTCGCTGTTTAGTGTCTACGGAGCGATTGCTAGAAACGGTAACGTGGCAAACAGGGGACGTGTTTCACCGTTGTGTAAAAGGAGAGACGGTTGCTATTTATAAGCCAGGCATGATCAAAGAGCTTCACTGCTTAACCCATCAATATGCCAGTTATCTTCAAGGTACAGCACTGATCAGCGGCTTAACGGTCAATGACAGCGAAGTCATGCTGATTTTATTTTCACATCGTCGTGATTCGTTCAATAACGAAGCTCAGCAGGTCGTCGATCGATTTCGTCCATTGATCGAGCGGACCATTATGGATATCGACTATCGACACCGCTTGCATGCGCTTGTCAGTAGCCGAACCCAGGAGCTTAATGCTAGTCGTCAACGCTTCCAGGATTTTGCACAAACAGCAAGTGACTGGTTTTGGGAGCTTGATAATGCGTTTCAGCTCACGTATCTATCTTCGCCTAATACAGATATCCATATTGATGCCGAGGCATTGCTGGCGAAAATAAAATCAGATAAAGAATTAAAAGCACGGCTTGAACAGCTTATATCCCGCGAAGAATCTTTTAGTGACATTGAGTGGCATATTGCATCTCGTGCGCATGACTACTGGGTAAGCCTCTCTGGCCGACCTTGCTACAATAAAAAAGGGCAATTGTCAGGCTATCGCGGCACCGCCAAAGATATTACCGCCACCAAGCGTCGCGTGGTCGAGCTGCAACAAGCGCGTCGTCAGGCTGAACTGGCCAATAACGCCAAATCACAGTTTCTTGCTGTAATGAGCCACGAAATACGAACGCCGCTAAATGCGGTATTGGGCTTGATTGATGCACTACAACATTCGCGGCTAACCTTAGAGCAAAAAGAGTGGGTAGGGCAGATGGATAAATCCGCTCAACTGCTATTGACATTAATCAGTGATGTGCTTGATTTATCTAAAATTGAGTCAAATCGTTTTTCCCTCTCTCCCTCCTTAATGAAGCCAAGTGACTGTGTCACTAACGTTTATCAACAGCTCATTGAACGTGCCGATAAAAAACGTATCTATTTATCCGCATCAGTGTCTCCCTCTGTCCCTGATACGCTTTATATGGATGAGAATCGCTTTACTCAGATTTTACTTAACCTAATAGCCAACGCATTAAAGTTTACCGATCAAGGCGGTGTGACAGTGTCACTTAATACGGATGGTGATGTACTGATCCTGAGGGTAAAAGACACGGGAATTGGCATTGATGAAAGCCAGATTGGACGCATTTTCGATCCCTTTACCCAAGCAGACGGCAGCATTACTCGTCGGTTTGGTGGAACAGGCCTTGGTTTATCCATCTGTAAAAAACTGGTTGAGATGATGGGTGGACGTATCGATGTGGACAGTGAGCTTGGCCAGGGCACAGACTTTTGTGTTCGCTTGCCCATTGTTGCGACCCCACAAGATGCCGAAAAACATCAGCCAACGCCGGCGATACCGGCAGGCAATGTGCAACCTATGGTGATTTTAGTCGCTGAAGATAGCCGCGCCAATCAGATGGTTGTGCGTTTGATGTTAGAAAAGCAAGGCCACACTGTGGTGCTTGCATCAAACGGCGAAGAAGCGCTAGAGCATGTAAAGCAGACTGAATTTGATATTGTTTTAATGGATATGTCGATGCCAGTCATGGATGGCATTGCTGCGACAAAAGCGTTACGCGCATCTGGCTTTAAGCAGCCGATTATTGCTTTAACTGCCAATGCCATGGACGAGGACAAGCAACGCTGTGTTCGGGCTGGCATGAACGACTTTGTCACTAAGCCAGTGCGAGCAGCGAGTCTGAGTGCGGTGCTTTACACGCATCAGCCGTTAACGCTTTCTGATCACTAATTATCGCTGAGTTGAATCGAATTAGACCAAACGTGTTGGAATAATGACGATTAAAGGAAGTAGTAATTAGCTATTTTATGGTAAATAGCTAATTACGTTCAATGGCAACCAAAAAGAGCAGTGCGCGATAGCATGACCCCACATAGAAACCTTATCTAATACTATATTTAACATAATCTATATAATGCGCACTGATGTTGGGAGTGTAAATGAGTCATTTAGTCATGTCTGGTTTGAGCCATTCACGCCGTATCGCCTCGATGCTCAATGTGTGCATTGTGATTATTTAAATGACTGATGCGGGAACACATTTTTAATTCGTTGCTGAGTACGATGATCAATACTGCGCGACAGCACGACTTTTGCGGGCTTAAACCGATTGCTATATACCTTTACTGTCCCCGTAAACGGATGACGTTTAGCGATATCTTGGCAATCATGTAAAAAACCTTTCGGTACTTTGCCTTTATGACGCACTAATTGGCCATCCTTAAACGCTATCACCAGCAATGGCCGGTCGATCAACATAAATGCGAGAAATATGGCAAAAGAAATCAGTAAAAAGTAGCCCATACTGCATGCTCACTTATTGATAAAAGGTTTTACATATCCAGCAAGTTGCTAAGATCTTGCTTTAGCGTATCCACTTGCTTATTGGCACTTTCTGAGCGGTTAGCCTCAGACAACAAATATTCAATCGTGTCAGACAAGGTCGCATCAAGCTCATGGGCCTTTTGCGACAGCTTTTCCCATACGCGATAGTCTAAATCGATCGACTTTTTACGCGTTTGCTCTTGCTCAGCATTAAAGTGGCGTTTTCGCTTGGCACGAATGGCTTGTTTGAGTTTTTTATCTAATGATGGCGCCATGTGCTTGTCAATCCACTGTTCAACTCGCGTGGGTTCATGCTCAAGGGCCAGCAACGCATTAACGGCAGTATTTGCATCGTCTGCGTCGATGTATTTTGTGACAGCGTCACCATCTTTCCATTTTTTTACCAAATAGGCCCATTTCCAGCCTGCTTCAAGGTTTTCGAGTTGTTGATATTTCATATGCCAAGCTTCAGTCACGCCAATGAGTGACAGCGTAACACTAACTCGCTGCCTGTTCAATTATCACACACCTAGATACGCACCCTACCCGTTGGTTATTTATCCCTTCGTTATGGCGCCATTTTATTACCGTAGTGTGTTATCCTTTATGCTTTAACCATTCTAATCTTAGTCAGTAATCATAGACATGCATGAAGTTGATTGGCGTGATGCCAAACCACATTATTCTCAGTTTTCCCCAGACATCGCACAGTTTGAGTATTTAGAGGCCGCCACGCTACTGTCTCTGCAGTCACGTTTAACCCAGGCTCTGCAGTGGTTGATGTCATCTTCGTGCCCGACACGTTGCCTGACCGTCATGTCTGCTGATCTTCCACACTATCTTAATGCATATCGGGATGAGCTAGTCGCAAAATGCCCGAGTTCGGCTGTTTTAATTGGTGAAGCCGTTACAGAATCGACGCTATTCGGGTTTGCTTATGATAGTAATAAAAATGTGACAGCGTCACAAAAAAAATTGGGCTTACTCCATCAAGCCAACGGTGGCGTTTTAATTTTAAAAGTTGCCGATATTTTGCAACAACCTCGTGTTTGGGTGCGTCTGAAGCAATTTTTGTCGACAGGTAATCTGGCTTGGCAAACAGCGCGTCCCGATCAAATAACCGAATTGCCCGATGAAAGCCTTGATGTTCGACTGGTATTGGTTGGCGATAGGCAGTGGCTGGCCGATTTTGAAACCAACGAGCCTGACCTTTACGATGGCTTATCTGCTTATGCTGAGTATGAACAAGATATTGAGCTCAACGCAAGTAATATCACGCCCTACTTTTCTTGGTTAAAAGGTATTGTCACCACACTGACCGCTTTAAGTGTCTCCGACTCCGCGCTGGTGCGTTTACTCCAAGCGGGTGCACGAGAAAGTGAAGATCAGTTACGTATGCCACTTTGTCCTATTTGGTATCATCAATTATTGGCTGAATCACTGATGACGGTCGATGAGGTATTAGACGGCAATGCGATTGATGCGGCCATTACGCGCCGTTATCAGCGAGCTGCGTATTTGCCAGAGCGTGCCATTGAAGACATACACAAAGGACAAGTTTTTATTGATACTCGCGGTGAACATATTGGTCAAATCAATGGTCTCACTGTGATTGAGGTGCCCGGTCATCCATTGAGCTACGGCGAGCCAGCTCGGATATCATGTGTGGTTCACTCTGGCGACGGTGATATTGCCGATGTTGAGCGCAAAGCGGAATTAGCCGGCAATATTCACGCCAAAGGAATGATGATTATGCAAGCCTTTGTGAGCGTGGCCCTAAATCTTGATGATCCCTTGCCTTACTCGGCATCCATTGTGTTTGAGCAATCTTATAGCGAGGTCGATGGAGACAGTGCGTCATTGGCCGAACTGTGTGCTTTTGTCAGCGCCCTTTCTCAACAACCGATTAATCAAGCCATTGCGATAACGGGAGCCGTCGATCAATTTGGCCGCGTTCAGGCCGTTGGCGGAATCAACGAAAAAATTGAGGGATACTATCAAGTTTGCGCACACCGAGGATTAACTGGCCAGCAAGGTGTGGTGTTGCCGAAAACGAATCTATCATCCCTTTGTTTACGCAATGATGTCGTTGAAGCCATTAAAGCCGGACAGTTTCATATTTGGGCGGTAGATGATGTCGAGCAGGCTCTACCTCTTGTGACGGGTCTCCCATTCTCAGGAGAAGAGGACGAGACATTACTAAGAAAAATATCTAATCGAATAAATCATTTTCATACTGATGAAAAACAAAGCTGCAACAGTTTGTTTAAACGCGTAAAAAACTGGTTTGGCCAGTACTGATCCGAGTTGTTTGGCGTACACGTGTACGCTAAACTGCTCGCAATTGAATAAGGAGCAGTTTAGATATAATGAAACGCCAAAATTCCTATAATCGCGATGATCTACTCGCATCGAGCCAAGGTGAGCTTTTTGGTCCAGGACGTCCACAGCTTCCTGCCCCTAACATGTTGATGATGGACCGTATCACCAACATTACCGATCAAGGCGGTGACTTTGATAAAGGCATAATTGTCGCTGAATTGGATATCAATCCCGATCTATGGTTTTTCGATTGTCATTTCCCTGGTGACCCTGTTATGCCTGGTTGTCTGGGTTTGGATGCGATGTGGCAGCTAGTTGGCTTTTTCTTAGGCTGGATCGGTGGCGAAGGCAAAGGCCGAGCCCTCGGGGTTGGCGAAGTAAAATTCACAGGCCAAGTTCTCCCTACTGCTAAACGCGTTCGTTATGAGATTCATATGAAGCGTGTAATTAATCGCAAACTGGTAATGGGTGTTGGTGATGGCCATGTCTTTGTCGATGATAAAGAGATTTACGTCGCTAAAGATTTAAAAGTCGGTCTATTCCAAGACACATCGGCATTCTAAGCGTTTCAGTAAAGCCGGTGCCTTCGCCGGCTTTACTTTTATTTGTTCTCCCCCGTTAATTTTCCCTTTCCCTTTCCCTTTCCCTTTCCCTTTCCCTTTCCCTTTCCCTTTCCCTTTCGAGACCTACGTTAACG
>NZ_MUFG01000019.1:0-109935 GCF_001996065.1 Salinivibrio sp. MA351
AAAGTTTTGCTATTTTCTTGAAGTCCTTTTTAAATTGTCTTGAGTACTCGAGTTTAAGCATTGTCGGTCCTACCGATATTGAATTCTTCGAATAGCTCTTCAATATTGCTGGCGGTATTTGCCTTGCCGGACTCGAGCTCGGAGATGGCTGAGGCTGTTGCTGCATTGGGTTGCTTGACTTTAAGCTCAAAGGGTATGCCGCCGTAATTAACGACCGCTTTGGCAAAAAGCTTTATTGCTTGAGAGGGGCTAAGTCCCATGTTCTCGCAAACGTGAGTAAACGCTAACTTGGTGTCGTGGTCAATTCGGGTGCTCAGCATTTCGTTTTTCATAACATCACCAAATGTGTGAATCTGTAATACAATGTGATACAAAGTATAGCAAAAGCATGTAACAATGCCAAGCAGGGCGACCCATTTTTCGTTGTGCCTGCGGCTTCACTACAAATGGGCACCTGTTGGCGGCGTTAGGTTTTTAAGAGGAAAATTATGTTTACAGTGGAAGTTGAAGAGGGGTTAGAACTTGCCCTCGTTGAGCCCAAATTTGCATCTGAATATCTCGAAATTGTCTCAAATCAGCGTGACTACTTAAGTGAATGGTTGGCTTGGCCACCTCATGCTGTAAATGAAGAGTTCTTCCTAAGCTTTATCAAAAAGTCATTACATGATTATGCAGATGGCAAGTCATTGGTCTGTGCGATGATGTACCAAAACGAAGTGGCAGGAAATATCAGCTTTAATACTATCAATCACGATTTACAAAAAGTTGAAATTGGTTACTGGTTGCGCTGTGATTTACAAGGCAAAGGTATCGTCAGTAAGTCACTATCGAGACTTATTGACTATGCTTTCACAAAATTGAATATGCAAAAAGTTCAAATATCAGCAGCAACGGATAATCAAGCTAGTCGAAATGTTTGTGAGCGTTTAGGGTTCAAATTGGAGGGCGTCATAACTCGTGCTGAAAATTTGAATGGCCGAGTTGTTGACCACGCAGTTTATGGGCTAAGTTGTCCGATTTTAGCCAAAACCTAACAATAAAATTTAAGGGTGATTCACAACGCTAGGCATTCTCACTTCAAGCAAGTTTAGTGTTTATGGCACAATGCTTTAGGCAGGTGGTTAGCGTTGTTCACACCTTAATTTGGCGTTATAACGGGGAGTCCTGATGTCAAGTTGGGATACAGATATTATCAAAGCATTTGAAAATCTTGGTGGAAGTGCGAGCTACGACGCACTTTATGCCGAGATTGAGCAGATTCGTACTGGGCTTCCGAGTACATGGAAGTCAGTTGTCAGAAGGCGTATTCAGGATCTTTCGTCTGATTCTGCCGGCTTTAAAGGAGGGCGAGACCTTTTCTTTTCTGTGGAAGGTTTAGGCGCTGGTGTTTGGGGTTTACGCTCGTACTTGGAGGAGACGCCAAAGGCCTTGGATTTACCAGAGGGTGTTGAGGAGCCTGGCCGTGCGTATTCTCTGACATATCGGGTTCTGCGGGACACGGTTCTGGCGAGGAAGATTAAAGTATTGAATCAGGATCGCTGTCAGATTTGTGGAATGGCGGTTAGTTTATCTGACGGGAAAACTTATTCTGAAGCTCATCACATAATACCGTTGGGCGTTCCACACAATGGGTCTGATGTCCCGGGTAATGTGATAGTGCTATGCCCGAATCACCATGTTCTCTGTGATTATGGTGCAATTCAATTAACTCTCTCAGATTTGCGGACTGTGGAAGGCCATGAGATATCTGAGCATAGCATTTCGTATCACAACGATGTCATATTCGGGCGTAAGTTATAACAAGTCGCAGCAGTTCGCGGTCGATGGCCGCCGGACGCTCGCAAACTCGCGCCGCTGTGCTCGGCGTTATACATTTTCGAGGAAACTATGGATTTAGAGAATATTGCTTCAATTGCGACAGCAAATGGCGTTGGTGTTGCAACTTGGCAGATACGCGAAAGCAAAAAGCTCGCTCAAGTAACGTTTGAAGATTCATTTAACCAACAATATAGAGATCTGATTTACGAAATCCCGGTTGATGCGCTTCTTGGCAAAAACCTGTCTGATCCTGAAAAGTTAAAAGCACGCGAAACCGTGTTTAACTATCTCGACTTGTGTAACGAGCAAATTGCTCATAGGCACAGTAAGCGTATAAGTGAGCGCCGCTGGAAGGACTGGGCGAGTGGAATTGAAGAAAATATTAATAGAGCTTTGTTCTCTGAAATTTGGTCCGAGATTAAAGAATCTGCTCCAGGAATATTTAGTTTTTTGGAAAAACTAGAGCAAGAAGGCTTCAAGTCCGATCCCAAAGTTTGGTCAAATGTATAACAAACCAGTATGTCGTCAATCCTAAATTTTAGCGAGATTTTTATCCCACATCACGCCGTCTCTGAGCATCGAATTTAAGATCACTACCATCTTGCGCACACAGGCAATAATGGCGACTTTTTTCGGCTTTTTAGCGGCGACTAATCGGGTATACGTGGCTTTAGAAACAGGATTACATTGCATCGCAGACATCATCGCCATATACAACACGGTACGAACTTGAGCACGTCCACCTTGGATCACTCGTTTTCCTTTATACCGTCCACTTTCTTTTGTCACGGGAGCAACATCAATGAGTGATGCCGCTTGTTTGTTAGTTATGTGTATTTCTAGCTTGGAGGTTAGATGGAATCGGTTAAGGTAGCATTAAACCCGCTGGATTGGTCTGGTGTTTCAGCAATTACATCAATCCTGATGCTTCTCATCAATTTTTTCTTACTCGTGTCGGTAATTTTTGCTTACCGCACCATCAAAGAGGAAGTAAAAAATAGGGACAGTACCCTGTTGCTTTGGGCAATGGATGAAATGTCAAAGATCAAGTCAGACCTATCATTGCTTCATAATGCAGGCGACTATTCAAACGGAGAGCTAGGGAGTGAAGACCATGAGGTCGCTTGGTCTAAAGAAACCGTTGATGCAGCGTATCGTGTCAGTATTGTGATGCAACGATTGTCCTATATGGCTATGTCAGGGCTTATTAGTCGAGAGCATTTTTCAAAAATGTGGGGTCCTGCTTTTATAAAGGCCTGGGATTCGTTAGAGCCGTATATCCATCACAAGCGCTTCCTAAATGGTGAACCTTTGACGCTCGCAGAGGGCGCCTACAGCCGGAATGATTTCGAAAAATATGCCCTGTACTGTAGGGATCTAAACACATAACACGGCCAAGCACGGCGGCGCCCTTTGACCTTTAAATTGCGCCTTTGGCTCCATTCCAAGGGTGCGCATGCTGCAAGCGTTAGAAAACTAGGAAGTTACGGATGATCAAGGAAGTTGGAAGCACAGTAATTCAAGAGTTTCACAAAGCTCAATGTCATTGTGGTTCAGTCGAGTTTGAGCTGCACTTGCCACAGGGCATCGAAAAGCCTAGGCGTTGTGATTGCTCGATATGCCGTCGTAAAGGAGCAATAGTAGCCTCAGTAAAATTGGATGGCATTCGTATTTTGAAAGGTAAAGAGCATTTAAAACTTTATCAATTCAATACGAATACAGCAAAGCATTACTTCTGCTCAAACTGCGGTATTTATACACATCACCAAAGGCGTTCAGATCCAAGTGAGTATGGTTTTAATGTGGGTTGCTTAAACGGGGTAAATCCATTTGATTTAGGTGATATTGTAACAAATGATGGGGTTAATCATCCAGCGGACAAACGAGAACGAACGACTTATGAAGGATATAGACATGCGTGATCATTACGATTTTTCTTAGTCCGTTAAGAATCCATACGCCAAGAAGCTCAAGAAGCAGGTTACGATCCGGCTGGTGTCGGAAAGGCAAAAGATCCGACCAAAAAGTGGGCAGATAGGCTGTCACGCCCACGCAGACCATGATCCGCTCCCCGCATGAAGGATAACATCGTGTCGAATGCTGCTCAGAGGTCGCCTCAATGGGCCAGATCTGAACAACTATCCTGACATCGGGAGATTCAGTGCTGTCCATATTGTGGTGAGAAGTTAGAACGAGAACTTACCCAGCAAAAGCAACCTATTTCGGCGCTTGCTAATTAGGCTGTTGATCTATGTTTTTTTAGTACGTCGTCAATCACTCGTTTTTGGCGAGGTTTTTATCTCACATTACGCCGTCTCTGAGCATTGAACTTACGATCACCGTCATATTACCAACGGTGCAGGTTCATTCTTTTAATGCGATTTATTACGCAGTTTGGATCGCCTGCTATCGAAGAAGGACGATGAGGCTCAGTCAAGCCTGAAGTGATGACTTTGCCTTAAATGAACACAATTGATAGGGAATAGAGAGTAAACCTGATATGATCCATGTCTTCCAGTTTTCACGTTGATAGCACTGGATTTACCTAAGACTAGGAACTATTTTGACCAATAATGACATTTTACGCCGTGTACGCTATACATTTGATTTAAAAGATAATGTAACAACTGAGATCTTCGCTTTAGCCGATTATACAGTGACCAATGATCAAGTCAGTCGCTGGCTGAAAAAAGAAGACGATGAATATTTTGTTAAACTTAGCGATACAGAACTAGCGATATTTCTGAATGGCTTTATCAATCTTAAACGTGGTAAACGAGACGGTGAGCAGCCTAAGCCAGAGCAAAGGCTAAGTAATAATATCGTTTTTCAAAAATTACGCATTGCTTTGAACTTAAAAGCAGACGATATTTTAGATATTCTGCAGCTTGCCGATTTTCGCTTAAGTAAGCATGAGCTCAGTGCCTTTTTCCGTAAACCGGATAATAAGCACTATAAAGAGTGCAAAGACCAAGTGCTGCGAAACTTCTTATCAGGCCTCCAGCGTCAGTTACGTCCAAGTAGTGACCAATTCGATGTGGAATAAGCGATAACACTGTCAAATAGCTTCCTCATCTGCGTGCCTAGCAGCATGAGGATGACTATTTACCAGAAACACGTATAAAAGGAATGTTTGTGTGAAAAGTAACTGTGTTCTCTTTTTAACATTCACAGTAATGCTGCCATGTTTTAGTACTGTGGCTGCAGAGCTCCCCATTAAAAAGCAGAACCTAATGGGGCAGTGGACATGCTCGTTTACCATGCAAGGTGATAAAGTCTACAAAGAGCAATGGACATTAAAAGATAACAACGCGTTCTCACTACAAGGACGTGTTGAATATTTTCTTGGCGAAAAGAATGCGCATTTTTTATATGATGCGACAGGTGAATGGGAGTTAATCAACGAGACAATTAAGTTGGTTTACAATCCGTTTGAGTTTCAGAGCAAAGACAGCTTCAGTCAAGATTATATCTCCGATATTGAAACCGTATACATTACACCGGCATGGAATGGCACACGACGATTTCAGTACGACGTTGAAGCATTGTCAGCATCACGTATGCAAATCGGCGATGACTACGATAGCTGGCAATGTAAAAGAAACAAACGTGCGAATTAAACGGCTAAAACTACTTTGTTGATAACTCGCGCAACGTGCCAAACCGCGAATTAGGTAGAAAGATCAAGGATGCTCATGAATACAGAACAACAGGAATACTTAAACGCCTACCTTGCCACTTTAAGTGACGAAGAACGTCAGGCCGTGCCTGAAACCATTGCCGAGTACTTTTGCGCGGATGAATACAACGCCAATGAATGCGCTCGTTTGATTGACCAAGGCATTAAACGCGCATCGTGCAGCTTAAAAGCTTGCTATGAGATAGAAAACGAACCCTACCCACAAGTGGGCCGTTTAACTGTGGTGCTTAACTGGGCGCAGCAGCCGGTTTGTATTATTAAAGTGACTGAAGTGAGCGAGTGCCCGTTTGATCAAGTGACTGCTGAATTTGCCGCTGCGGAAGGTGAAGGCGACAAGAGCTACGACGGGTGGCGGCAGGCACATCTTACGTTTTTTGAGCAGGAAGGGCGAACACTCGGCGTGCCGTTTACAACCCAATCCCCTTTGGTGTTAGAGCGCTTTGAGAAAGTCTATCCGCTTGATAACCATGATACTGAGCAGGTAAGCGCATGATAAAACAAGTCGGTCAAACATCCATCCAACCCGAACACTTGGCCCGCTGTCACTGCGGGGCGGTTGTGTTAAGCGAATAACCACTAAACATGTTCTTTAAGTTGTACATGTCTGGTTTGTTGCTCTATACTTCGATGTTGTACGAATAGGAGTGATCCGATGAAAATCATTTCGTTTACTGAAGCGAGAAATGGCCTCAAAACGGTATTAGATGGAGTGGTTAATGACGCTGATACCGCTGTCATTACCCGACGTGATGCAGAGGATGCGGTGGTGATGTCGCTTGATTACTACAACAGCCTTATGGAAACCGTCCATCTGTTGCGCTCGCCCGCCAATGCTGAGCACCTAAATCGCTCCATTACTCAGTACAAGATGGGGAAAGCGATGGAGCACGCGTTAGTCGATGACGATGAGTAGTCGCTTACTTTGCTGGACGGATGATGCGTGGCGTGACTACGTTTACTGGCACAGTCAGGATAGAAAAACACTCAAGCGAATCAACAAGCTTATCCTCGATGTAAAACGAACGCCATTCGAGGGAATAGGTAAGCCCGAAGCACTAAAAGAAAATCTGACAGGCTTTTGGTCGCGGCGTATTGATGATACCAATCGGCTGGTTTACGCCGTGGATGATACGTCTATTACGATCCTATCTTGCCGGTATCACTATTAGTCACCTAGCGCCTGCGGTGCACAATGGCACAATGAAGGTACGAGGCGTCATGTTCACCATCCTCAATAAAAACTACTCCTTATAACGCCTCCGGATAGTGTGTTTTCAGTAATTCGTCGACCACCGCCAGGTTCTGACCGAGCTTTCTTAGTGCCAGCAGGCGTGTTTTGCTAAATTTAGCGTCTTTAGGTACCAAGCGCATGATGTAGGCCGCGCGTTTGCCGTGGTGCACGTCCTCTGATTTATGGAAAAAAGCATTACAAAACAGCAGCGCATCACCTGCATCTAACGCAGGGGTCACTTTGCCTTTCTCCATATAATCATACTCTTGCTGGGTGATTTGAAACGGTGGGTGCTCGGGCACCGACGGGTCGGCAATGCGCACCAGTGAGTGTAATTGGTTGGCTTCGCGAATCAGCGACAGACGCACTGCGCCTTCTTCCATCACAATAGATAACTGCCCTGAGCCGACTTCTTTCACAGGCGTCAGCGGGATCCATACCGTGAGCATATCCTCTGGCCGCTCCATAAAGCCAATCGAGTCAAAATCGGTATGAAAAGGAAAGCCTTGATCCTCAGGCGTTTTCTCCAAATATAAGTCAGCCAAAATACGATAGTCTGGCAGCAGCGCCTCAATGGTGTCGGCGATGTTGAGATCTGGGTCGCGGAATACCATGGGTCCATAGATCGCTTTTTTGTAGATGTCGGCATACCACGTTTGTCCATTGGGCATGGCGTCGAGTTTGGCAGCGAGAGCCGTTTGTGTCTCTTGGCTCAGTACGCCAGGGACGACTTTGCCGTGATGGGGAGAGAGGTTGTCGAGAAAGTCGGGGCGAGCTGGCATAGAAGCTCCTAGTGTAGATATGGGAATCGAATGCGTTGTGATCCCAAGTGTAGCAATTCAGTGAGTCAAACACATAAACTCCCTTCTATCTTAGAGCCTTGGTTCGTCAACACGGTCAATTTAGCGTAGGATGCCAGTAATCCAGTCACATGTAGCTGTTTATGACTATTGAAGTAACAAACGTGCCAACCTCCGATGTTACCTGCGCGACGTGTAAAGCGTGTTGCTGTCGCTTAGAGGTGATGCTGATTACCGATACCGGTGTACCGAGAGAGCATATTGAAATCGATGCTTGGGGCGGAGAGGTAATGAAACGGCTTGACGATGGTTGGTGCTCGGCGGTTGATCGAGACACGTTTATGTGCACGATTTATGAAAATCGGCCTTGGATTTGTCGAGAGTTTGAAATGGGCTCAGATGAATGCATCGATGAGCGTAAAAACATGTAACCACGATTCACCGTGAAAAAAGAGGGCCTGTTGAACAAACAGGCCCTCTTTTTTTATTTTTTGATCGCGCGAGGGCGGCCGTTCTCATCAATGGCAACATAGTTAAATGTTGCATGACTGACCTTATTACGATCACCAATTTCATCATGGCTGACGGGCTTAACCCATACCTCGAGTTCAATGGTTATCGACGTATTGCCGATACGTTGGCAGGTACCGTAGCAGCAGACCACATCGCCGACGCTCACCGGTGATTTAAAGGTAATGTCATTGACTGAGACAGTCACAACGCGACCGCCTGAGATTTCTTTCGCCAAAATGGCGCCGGCCAGATCGAGCTGAGACATAATCCAGCCACCAAAAATATCACCATTGGCGTTAGTGTCCGCAGGCATCGCTAATGTACGAAGCAGCAGTTGGCCGCGTGGGCAGTTGTTTTTATTGTCAGACATGGCTCTCTTCACATCTTATTGAAAAGGGGCAATGCGCCCCTTTTTTACAGTACAAGATAAGAATTGTGACCGCTAACACAGCATTCGGGCAAGTTTTTATTGGTCCGATAAGCGTTAAACCCAATCCCAGCCGAAGACCAACAGCATTAAAATGGGGCAAATAACACGCACATAGCCGGGCCAAATTTTCCAGAACCAGGTGTCGCCCAGTTCAGGACTGCCTTGCACCAACTCTTTTAATATTTCGTTGCGGTGCCATAGCCAACCGGCGACAAGCGCAAACAGTAGACCGAGAATTGGCTGTGCGTATTCGGTGGTCACGGTGACGACCAAGCCAAACAGCTCGCCAAAGTTGTAGACGATGATGGCCGAGGCGGCGGTGATCAGGCCTCCTATCCACCAGACCGCTTTTTCTCGTGATTGTTTCAGCTCTTCGGTCGCACAGGCGACAGGCACTTCAAGCATGGAAATCGCCGAGGTGAGTGCCGCAATCACCATGAGCAGGAAGAAGGCAAAACCGATGAATAAGCCAGCCGAGCCCATGGTGTCAAACATGGCCGGTAATACGCTAAATACCAGGGTGTCGCTGCTCAGCAATTCGCCCGCTTCGCTGTATATCGCCACCCCATTGTGCTGTGCCACAAACATGGCGGGCATGATCAGTAGCCCCGCGGTAAAGGCAATGCCCGTATCGAGTAGCGCAACTTGCGCGGCCGTTTTAGGAATGCTGGCAGATTTGGATAAGTAAGAGCCGTAGACCATCATCACGCAGACACCGAGCGATAACGAGAAGAAGGCTTGCCCCATGGCACTCACAACCAGGCTAGGTGACAGGTGTGACATATCGGGGATCAGGTACATTTTTAAACCGTCGATCGCACCCGGTTGGAACAAAATGTACACCACCATGACCACGAACAACAAAAACAGGACGGGCATAAGGCGGGATGACCAACGTTCAATACCGTTAGCAATGCCATTGCGCACAACCAGGATGGTCGGCACCATAAAACACAGCATCAATACCAGATTTCGGGTATCGCTAAATGATTCTAACCAGGTTGCTGTTTCGGTAAAGCCCAATGCGGTGAGTAAAGGCGAGACCATAAACCCGACCAGCCAGCCAGCGACAATGGCATAGAAGCTCAGAATACCCGTCGCTCCCAGCATACCGACTAAGCCGAGCAGGCGGCCCAACCACTTGTGTCCGCCGGCAACCGACGACAAAGCGCGAACAGGGTTGGCATTACCGTAACGACCAATAGTGAGTTCTGCTATTAAAAGAGGGTACGCTAGGATAAAAACCATTAGCAGATAAATGAATAGAAAAACGGCGCCGCCGTTAGAGGCGGTTTGGGTAGGGAATCCCCAAATGTTGCCTAGCCCAATGGCTGAGCCTGCTGCCGCCAAAATAAACCCAATGCGGGATGAAAATTGTGCGCGTTGTGTGTTTGCCATACCTACTCGTTATCGTTTGCGATAATTAATTGATTTTTTTAACGACACCTCAGGATGTCGTCGTTGATGAAACTGTCAAAGGTGTAAACTTTTTATTACGAACTTGGATGAGTGATTCCCAGCTCAAAGACTCGTAAGTAAAACAGTTTATGCGTAGAATTTGAAGATCTTGCCGTATGTAATGCCTAAAATAAGCATAATTTCCCCATATTCTTCCTGCTCGTGATGACTTCTTCGACAGTGATAAGCGCGATTCGCTACCTATAGTGAGTATCACAGTGACTTTCTCTGCTGCAATCACTGATTTAACAATCTAGTAACATTGCGATGAGTTGTCACAATAATATGAATGACTGCGCTAAGATAAGCGCCAATGATGTGCGTTAACTCACTGTCGAGTCTGATTGTGTCGTAACCTAAAGACAAGGCGTTGCTTGCACCCGCTCAAAACCTAGGCAGAATGGAAGAGCTAGCGGGTTAACCCTTTATTAATGACTATCAAGGTGTGCACTTGGGCATGGAAAAAGTCTACGAAATCCTTACCGTACTGTTGTTGTTACTGTACTGGTTAACAATTGCGGGTGTAACGATACGCGTGGTATTCAAGCGACGCGCACTGGGCGTGTCGATTGCTTGGCTGATGATTATCTATATTCTGCCGATTGTGGGGGTGATTGCGTACCTGCTTTTTGGAGAATTGAACTTGGGGAAAACCCGAGCCGTGCGGGCGAAAGCGATGTTTGAGCCTTATCGTCAGTGGCTGTTAAGTTTACAAGCGTGTCCCGCGCACCGTCCCCATCATATTAATGAGCAATCCCACCATGTGAACCGGCTCTGTCATGCTCGAATTGGTGTCCCTGAGCTCACGGGCAATCAATTGGCGTTGAAAACGGAACCAGCAGAGATCCTTAAATCTGTGGCACTCGACATTCGTCAGGCGCAAAAAAGTGTGGATATGGTGTTTTATATCTGGCACCCGGGCGGGCACGCTGATGAGGTGGCGCAGGCGGCGTGCGATAAAGCAAAACAGGGCATTCCAGTGCGGATCATGCTGGATTCTGCAGGGAGCAAAGCTTTTTTCCGTAGTAAATGGCCTCATGCGATGCGCGAGGCTGGGGTTGAGCTGATAGAAGCACTGGCGGTGAACCCGTTCAGGATGTTCTTTCGTCGCCTCGATATTCGCCAGCATCGTAAAGTGGTTATTATCGATAACCAACTGGCTTATACCGGCTCGATGAATATGGTCGATCCACGATTTTTCAAGCAAAATGCGGGTGTTGGTCAGTGGGTCGATGTGATGGTTCGCGTGTCGGGGCCGACGGTATCGGTGCTTAGCAGCGTATTTGCCTGGGACTGGGAAGTTGAAACCGGCATTCGTGACCTGCCCAGTGCGCCCGAATGCTTGATGATAGAAGATCATCAACATGCCAATCATGCCGTACAAGCGATTCCGTCAGGGCCTGGATTGCCTGAGGGAATGATCCAACAAGTGCTCACCTTGGCCATTCACCAAGCGGAAACCAGTATTACGATTACCACGCCTTATTTGGTCCCCAGTGAAGGCCTGATGGTCAGCCTGCAAACCGCGGCGCAACGCGGTGTGAAAGTGACGATCATTGTGCCGGAAAAAAATGATTCGCTGATGGTGGAGTGGGCGAGTCGCTCATTTTTTGAGGACTTGATGTCAGCGGGGATAAACATCTATCGCTTCAGCGGTGGCTTATTGCATACCAAGTCAGTGCTTGTCGATGAGCAGTACTGCTTAGTGGGAACGGTAAACCTTGATATGCGCAGCCTATGGTTAAACTTTGAATTGACTTTAACTGTCGATGACCCTGAATTTTGTGCTGCTATTAACCAATTACATCAGGATTATCTGGCTCAGTCTTCGCGCGTGAACCCTGAGAGCTGGCAACAAAGGCCGGTTTACCTCAAACCTATCGAGCAGTTTTTTTATATGTTTAGTCCGCTGTTGTAAAAAAAGCCCACCATGGCACGACTTGCCTGGTGGGCTTTTTGCTATCGGTACTGATGACGACAAGCGACTGAAAGCTACGAGGCGTGTGCTGTTGCCGCTTTCATGGCTCGGACAAACTCAGTAAGCGCGTTGAGCATAGTCGGCACGTCGTGCTGATGGGTTTCAATAATTTTCACCACCGCTGAGCCTGATATTGCACCGGCGGCTCCGGCCACAATGGCTGCCTTGACTTGCTCAGGGGTTGAAATACCAAACCCAAGTAGCGGGCGCGGTGCTTGATGATGAAGTAGGGTGCCTAGCAAGTGCTCGACCGGTGTGCCGGCTTTGGCTTCCGCACCTGTTACCCCGGCGCGCGATACCAAATAGGTATAGCCACGACCCAGCTCGGCCACTTTGGCGAGGGTTTTATCGTCCGCATTGGGTGGGGCGATAAAAATCGGATCGATACCGTGCGCTAGGGCGTGATCACGAAAGGGGGCGGATTCAGAAATCGGGGCATCGGCGATAAGCACCGAGTCGACGCCAACCTCAGCGCAGCGGGTGTAAAATGTTTCGATACCCCGTGCATAGACTAAGTTGGCGTACATTAATAACCCAATGGGAATCGTGGGGTGCTTGGCACGAATGGTCGCTAACATGTCAAAACAGGTATCGGGTGTGGTGCCGGCTGCCCGCGCTCGGATGGTGGCGTCTTGAATGGTCGGCCCATCAGCGAGCGGATCGGAAAATGGCATGCCGAGCTCTAGGGCATCCGCGCCACCTTCAATCAAGGCATCGACCACGGCGAGCGATTGCTCAGGATTCGGATCCCCCAAGGTCACAAAGGGAACAAAGGCGCCTTGCTGTTTGGCATCCAAGTTTGCAAACATTGATGAGTATCGCGTTGATGGTGCCACCATTACAGCTCTCCTTTGCCTTCTAAAATCTCATAAACCGAAAAAATATCTTTGTCGCCTCGGCCCGATAAATTAACCACCAATATCTGCTCTTTATTGGGGTCGGCGGCGATCATTTTTTGCGCGTGTGCCAGGGCGTGGGCGGTTTCTAATGCGGGAATGATCCCCTCATTACGCGCCAGTGATTGAAAGGCTTCCAGCGCCTCGTCATCCGTGGCCGCCGGGTATTCAGCACGACCAATGGCGTTTAGGTGGGCATGTTGAGGTCCCACGGACGGGAAATCTAACCCCGCAGACACGGAATACGACTCTTCTACTTGGCCATATTCATCTTGCATTAATGGCGATTTCATCCCAAAGAAAATCCCGGGCTTGCCGTGTTTTAGGGGTGCGCCGTGCTGATCGGTATCGAGTCCTTTACCGGCCGGTTCCACGCCAATTAAGCGCACGTCTTTGTCTTCAATAAAGTCCGCAAACATGCCAATGGCGTTTGAGCCGCCGCCGACACAGGCGATCACCGCATCGGGCAAGCGGCCTTCTGCGCGCAGGATTTGTTCGCGGGTTTCTTCGCCAATAATGCGTTGAAACTCGCGCACAATGGTCGGGAAAGGATGAGGGCCGGCCGCGGTGCCGAGCAAGTAGTGCGCGGTATCATAGTTGGCAGACCAGTCGCGCATCGCCTCGTTACAGGCATCTTTGAGGGTCGAAGAGCCCGCGTGCACGGGGATCACCGTTGCGCCCATCAGCTTCATGCGAAACACATTGGGGCTTTGACGTTCAACATCTTTGGCACCCATATAAATGCGGCATTTTAGCCCCAACAGCGCACATGCGAGTGCGGTCGCCACGCCGTGTTGTCCGGCGCCGGTTTCGGCAATAATTTCTGATTTTCCCATGCGCTGAGCGAGCATCGCTTGGCCAAGCACTTGGTTGGTTTTGTGCGCGCCACCGTGGAGTAAATCTTCACGTTTGAGATAGAGTTTAGTCTTGGTGCCCTTGGTAAGATTACGGCATAACGTCAGTGCGGTGGGGCGTCCCGCGTATTCTTGCAATAGACGAATATAGTCGTCTTTAAAGGTGGGATCTTCTTGCGCATCAATAAACGCTTGCTCGAGTTGATCGAGCGCAGGCACCAAAATTTGTGGCACGTACTGGCCGCCAAATTCACCAAAATAGGGGTTAAGCTTGCTCATAATAATCCTTTTACGTCTTTAATTTGGTGCCGAGGTGCGTCGTTCACCCCGGCGTAATCACTCATCTCTGGACAATTAATAACGGCGTAGGGCACGAAACGCCGCGTTAAGCTTGTGGGCGTCTTTCACACCGGGCGCATGTTCGACGCCGGAGTTAAAATCGAGCCCTAAGCAGCCTTGTGCAGCGGCCTTTGCGGCATTGTCGGGCGTCAAACCACCCGCGATCATTACTTTGTCTTTGGCCGCTTTTGGGATCAGGTGCCAATCAAAGGTTTTGCCGGTGCCGCCAGATTGCTGACCGACTCGGCTGTCGATGAGGTGGCGGTCTGCGTCGACGCCGTCTAACGCTGGGGCGACATCAGACACACCGTGCGCTTTCCATATTTCACAGTGGGTCGGAAGCCTTTCGCGCAGTGCTTGTAAGTACGCAGCATCTTCATCGCCATGTAATTGCACCGCGTGTAGGTTGAGCTGATGGGCATGCGCTGCGACTGTCTCTATTGCGTGGTTTTGGAACACGCCCACATAGCGAAGCGGCGCGCCTAGCTTTACACGTTCGGCCACGGCTGGGGTTACCGCGCGCGGCGAGTGTTCAACAAAAATGAGCCCGCCATAAACCGCGCCCGCGTCATAGGCGGCGAGGGCATCATCGGCTGAGGTTAACCCGCACACTTTGTTATCGCCCAAGATCACTTTACGTAGCGCAAGCGTGAGATCGGGCTCTGCCATTAAGGCACTGCCAATCAAAAAGCCGTCGGCGTAATCGGCGAGGTCGCGCACATGGCGGTGGCTATGAATGCCACTTTCTGAAATCACGATCGCTTTTTCCCCCACTTGCGGTGCTAAGCGTTTGGTGCGATCGCGATCAATACTTAAATCGCGCAAATTACGGTTGTTAATGCCAATCACCACCGCCCCTAAGGCATTGGCCCGCGCCAGCTCGTCTTCGGTACTCACTTCGGTGAGTACCCCCAGCTTTAAAGACTCGGCTAAATCGGCTAGCTCACGGTATTCGGCGTCGTCGAGCACTGACAGCATCAACAAGATCGCATCGGCTTGATAATGACGCGCGAGGTAAACCTGATACGGGTCGATAATAAAGTCTTTACACAGCACCGGCGCATCAACTTGGTCACGCACGATGGGGAGAAAATCAAAACTGCCCTGAAAGTAGTCTTCATCGGTGAGTACCGAAATCGCCGTGGCGAATGGCTTGTATGCTTGCGCAATGGCTGCTGGATCAAAATCGTCTCGAATCACCCCTTTCGAGGGCGAGGCTTTTTTGCACTCCAAGATAAACTGCGAGCCCGGTGCGGCTAACGCAGCACGAAAATTACGATCGCTCGGCGTCAGTTGGTCGACAAAGCTTTCTAACGGCTGGGCTTTTTTGCGGGCGGCGATCCAGCGTTTTTTGTCGTCGACAATACGGCCTAAGATAGTGTCGTTGAGGGCTGACGTGGTCATACTGCGCTCCTTTGTGCTAACGCTTGCATGATGGTGTAAGGCTTGCCCGACGCCATCACGTTCAAGGCCTGTTGGGTATTTGCTTTCAAATCTTCTTGTCCGAATAAGCGTAGCAATAGGGCGACATTGACCGCTACCGCCGCTTGCTGGGCATCTGTGCCTTTACCTTGCAAAATCGCGCGGATCATCTCGCGGTTTTGCTCGGGCGTGCCCCCGGCAATGCTGTCCAGCGGGTATTGGGATACACCAAAGTCGCTGGGGGTCAGGGTGTAATGCTCAATCTGCGTTGGCGTGATTTCTGCTACCGTCGTAGGGCCATGGATCGCCACTTCATCCAGGCCGTCACCGTGAACCACTGCCGCGCGCGTCATGTTGAGGTTTTGCATGGTTTGCGCAATTGGCGCCACCAGTGCTTGGTCGTACACGCCCATTAGCTCAATACTGGGCTTGGCTGGATTAATTAACGGTCCAAGCAGGTTAAAGATGGTGCGTGTTTTCATGGCTTGGCGCACGGGCATCGCATGGCGCACACCGGTGTGGTATTGCGGGGCGAATAAAAAGCACACGCCAAGTGTATCCAGTGCCGCACGCGCTTGCTCGGCAGGCATGGCCAAATCAATCCCAAACGCGGCGAGTAGATCCGACGAGCCGGATTTGCTTGAGACCCCGCGATTGCCGTGCTTGGCGACTTTCACGCCACAGGCAGCGGCCACAAATGCGGCGGTGGTAGAAATATTAATGGTGTTCGCCCCATCGCCACCCGTGCCGACGATATCGGCAAACGGATAGCTGGGACGTGGAAAAGGCTCGGCGTTATCGGTGAGTGCCTTCGCGGCGCCGGCGATTTCTTCCGGGGTTTCCCCTTTAATCTTCAATGCGGTTAACGCAGCGGCTAATCGAGCAGGCTCGAGCTCGCCTTGAATAATGGCGCTAAATAGTTGTTCACTGTGCGTTTGGCTGAGCGACTGCTGTTGGTAGAGCGCTTCTAGTAGGTGATCCACGGTTGCTTGATCCATCACTGCATTTAACCTCGATGTGTCTGTCCTGACGTCCGTACTTATTGGTGATGTACGTGTTGTATCTCTATTCGTTTCTTTATTTATTGGTTTGTTTAGCTATTAATCACGATTGCCTTGGTAAAATTCACTCGCCCAATCAATGGTGTGGGTGAGTAGCGCCGCCCCTTGCGTGGTTAAAATCGATTCGGGGTGGAATTGATAACCGACTACATAGTCGGTGTTGTTAACCACGGCCATCACTTTCTGATCTTTGCCATCAAAGGTTGTGGCGATGACATCCAAGTTGGCAGGGACATCAGTGGCAACCAGTGAGTGGTAACGGGCGACGGTTAATGGTGAGGCAAGTGGACCAAATACCGCATGTTGCTGGTGGTGCATGGCTGAGGCTTTGCCGTGCATAATGGTGCCGGCGCCTGCCACTGTGCCGCCGTAGGCTTCAACGATGGCTTGCTGGCCCAGACAAATTCCTAACATCGGCACGTGGCCGCGTAACGCCTCAATCAATGCGGGCATGCAGCCGGCATCGGCGGGTGCACCCGGGCCGGGCGAGAGCACCAGTAGCGGCTGGGGCAGGGCACGAATGTGGCTGACAATGGCATCAGCATCTAAATGGTGCCGGAACACCGTGACCGGGTAACCCAATGCGCGAAATTGATCCACTAAGTTATAGGTAAAGGAGTCCATGTTATCGAGCAAGACAATGTCCATTTTCGGGGTGCTCATGGTTGGCCTCCTTGGTGAGCAGCTTGAATCGCATGGATCACGGCTTGCGCCTTGCCGCGGGTTTCGTCCGCTTCCGCTTGTGGGTCAGAATCAAACACCACGCCTGCGCCGGCTTGCACGGTAGCAAGGCCGTTTTCAACGTAGGCGGAGCGGATCACGATGCAGGTGTCCATGTCGCCTGAACCGGTAAAATATCCCACCGCACCGCCATAGCTACCGCGGCGGCAATGCTCGGTATCACGGATCAGTTGCATCGCTCTAAGTTTCGGTGCACCGGTGAGCGTGCCCATGTTCATACAGGCTTGGTAGGCATGCAGCGCGTCAAGATCGGATTTAAGTTGACCCACCACCCGAGAGACTAAGTGCATGACGTGGCTGTAGCGGTCCACTTTGAGCAAATCGGCCACGTGGCGGCTGCCGGGCGTGCTAATGCGTGCAACATCGTTACGGGCCAAATCGACCAGCATCATGTGCTCAGCATTTTCTTTTTCATCATTACGCAGCTCAAGTTCAATTCGGCTATCTAAGTCGTGATCAATGCTGCCTTGGGCCGTTTTTCCGCGTCGACGAGTACCGGCAATAGGGTAAATTTCGACTTGATTGGTCGTTTGGGTATATTTGAGTGCGCTCTCTGGTGAGGCACCAAATAAGCTGAATTCGCTATCGCGCAGATAAAACATATATGGGCTAGGATTGCCGTGTTTCAGCGCGCGATAGGCATTGAGCGGCGACGGGCACGCGAGAGTAAAACGGCGCGAGGGCACCACTTGAAAAACATCCCCGGCGATCACGTGTTTTTTTAGCGCTTCAACTTGCTGACAAAAGTTTGAATCGGAGACTGAAACTGCGACTGAGTGTTCAGTCATCACGGGCGCGTCGGGAAGTGGCGCAGGCGATAAGCAGGCTTCTTTGATGCGTTGCAAGCGGCGCGATAAATCCACGTAGTGGGCACTTGCATTATCGCCACCAAACAAGGTGCCTTGTAAGCGTGCTTGTCGGTGTTGGTGATCAATCACCAGTAAGCTCTCGGCGACATAAAAGAGATAATCCGGACAGCTCTCGGTGCCGTCTACGCTGGACAGTGTTTCGGTACTGGCGACTAAGTCATAGGCAAATAAGCCGCCGATAAACAGCGCATCGTCAGGCTGGTTATCCAACGCGACGCTTTGTTTAACGACGCGCAGCGCATCAAACACCGACGCTTGGCGCAGGCGGGCGTCTTCATCCAATAGGGCACCATTGTCGTTAGGATGGCGGAATGTCAGTGTCAGTGCCGGCTGATTGTTACGCTCAGTGCTTTCTGCCTCACAGGGTAACGCTTGCAGCGCCGCACTTTGCCTGATGCTGTCGAGCAAATGGGCGCCATTATGGGTCAGCGCTTGCAAGGTTACGGTTTGCGCCCGGCATTCAATCCGTACCGCGGCGTCAACGAGCATCAGGCTTTTCACGTTGCGCTTTGAGTCAATTTCAGCTGACTCCAGCAACATGCTAAAGGGTTTATCTTGGCACACGGCGGCATACAGCTCGGTCGGATCGGCCACATAAGGCACCGACAGTTGGAGCGTATCGAGCTCACCGTATTGGAGGTGATGGGTGTTCACAGCTTTCTCCCTGCCGCTTGAACAAAGGGGGTTAATTCTTGCATTAGCTGCGCGAACATATCGCCGGTCAATGCTTGGTGACCGTCTGACAACGCCTCGCTTGGATTCAGATGGCTTTCCACAATAATGCCATCTGCGCCGACGGCTGCAGCCGCGCGTGATAGCGGCGTGACGAGCTCTCGCACACCCGTTCCATGGCTTGGGTCGACCAGTACTGGCAGGTGGCTGCGTTGTTTCATAAAGGCCACCGCGTTTAAATCCAAGGTGTTTCTTGTGGCGGTTTCGTAAGTGCGAATGCCGCGCTCACACAAAATCACATTAGGGTTGCCCGCATCGACAATATATTCCGCTGCCAGCAAACATTCTTCGATAGTGGCGGAAAGGCCGCGTTTTAACAAGACCGGTTTGCCAGTTTCTCCCACTGCTTTGAGTAAGCCATAGTTTTGCATATTACGTGCGCCAATTTGCAAGCAATCAATGTATTCACACACGGCATCGACTTGGCTGATTTCCATCACTTCTGACACGGTTGGCATGCCGGTGAGCTCACTGGCTTTTTTTAGCAGCTTAAGCCCTTCTATTCCCATGCCTTGAAAATCATAAGGGCTGGTGCGCGGCTTAAAGGCACCGCCACGTAACACGCGAGCGCCGTGGGTTTTAACTCGCTCTGCCACGGAAAGCAATTGAGGTTCCGACTCCACCGAGCAAGGGCCTGCCATGACCACAAAGTCTTGTCCACCGACAGGCACATTGCCGATATTTACTACGCTATCGTGCGGCTGCACATCACGGCTGACGCGTTTGTACTTGGTTAAAATCGGTTTCACTTCTTCAACCAGCGGGTTGGCCTCAAAGTGGCATTGTTGCAAAACGCGTTCATCGCCCAACGCGCCGAGTACAATGCGCTCAACCCCTGGCATGTAAAGTGGTTTTAATCCGCACTGCTCGATTTGGTTGAGTAGCCCTTTGGCGTCCTGCTCAGTGGCTTGGGGTTTAAGTACAATAATCATCAAATATCCTTTTAAACTATGGTTGTGGATTACCGTGGCTGAATGCTTAGTGGCCAAATGCTTAGTGGCTAAATGCGTAGTGGCACGATAACGCTTAATGGCAAAGCTCAGAGACAAAAACGCCCGCGTCAGTGGCGGGCGTTGTGAATAAGGTAGCTGTTGATACAGCCTGTCACACCGCCCGTAAGGAGCCGTGCCACCCAATAAGCGCAACAGAGGTCATAGATGTCGCTAGCGCGCTGACGGCCAGTACTGCAGTGGGTGCCGTGTAAATGCCCTTTGTACGAGGCGAGGTATTGAAATACATGCTGCGAGACTCCGTTGTGACTGTTACCCTTAGCGCCATCTTGCTCCCCGAGACCGAGAAACGGTGCGCGTTAACTTGTGTACTAGTAAACTGATATTTTGTCTCTGTGTCAACGGGGAAAACCAAAAGAATGCAGAAAAAGTGCGGAAACAGCGCACCATAAAAAATAACAAATGAATCAATAGTGTTCGCGTACGTGCATTAACTTGCTTGCGTTAGCATTACCAGAGCGCGTGGACATATTAAGGAAACCCGATACACCATGATCATTGATTTACATAGTCACACGACGGCCTCAGATGGCCGTTTATCGCCCCAAGATTTAGTGCAGCGTGCGGTTGAGCGCCGTGTGGGGGTGTTGGCGATTACCGATCACGACACCACTGCCGGGCTGGTGGATGCGCAAGCAGAAATTGACCGCCAAGCGCTGCCCCTCACCTTGGTCAGCGGTATTGAGATTTCTACTCTGTGGCAAAACTTTGATATTCACATTGTGGGCTTAAATATCGATCCGCACCATCCGGCATTAATCGCGCTGATTGCCGAGCAAGCTGAGCGACGCCAACAACGGGCGGAGTTGATTGCTGCACGGCTAGAGCGCTCGCATTATATAGGCGCGTTAGCGGGTGCACGTGAGCTGGCCGGTGATGCACCGCTAACTCGTGCGCATTTTGCCCGCTGGCTGGTGGAGCAGGGCCACGCGAAAACCATGCAGGCTTGTTTTAAGCGCTTTTTAACCCGAGGCAATACGGGGTATGCGCCGCCGAATTGGTGTTCGATTGCAGAGGCCGTTGAGGTGATTCACCAAGCCGGTGGACAGGCAGTACTCGCTCACCCGGGCCGATACAAACTCAAGGCTAAGTGGCTGAAGCGACTGCTAACGGCGTTTTCTGAGGCGAAAGGCGATGCCATCGAAGTCGCACTCCCTCAGCAGTCGCAACAAGAACGTCGTTTGCTCGCTGACTACGCGCGGGACTATGGCTTATTGGCCTCATTGGGCTCAGATTTTCATTACCCTTCACCATGGACAGAGCTAGGCCGAAATCTATGGCTGCCTAAAGACTGCCAGCCGCTTTGGTGGAATTGGGCATGGTTAGAGGCTGCCGAGCAGAAACAGCAATCAATAAATCAACTAGATAGCAACCAGTCAGACGCGTTACAATAGAAGGATAATAAGGATTATCCGGCGCGTCGGCCACTATCGCTGGGTTGCGGTGCGCATCCAAAACGTGGTCAAGCTACAGCAGGAGGAACCATGAGTCAGTTTTTTTATGTCCACCCAGAGAATCCGCAGGCGCGGCTGATCAAGCAAGCGGTGGAAATTGTGCGAAACGGTGGGGTGATTATTTATCCGACTGATTCGGGCTATGCGCTTGGCTGTCAGCTTGAGAATAAACAAGCGCTAGAGCGTATTTGCCGTATTCGTGATCTCGATAAAGATCATAATTTTACGTTGCTATGTCGCGATCTTTCTGAGCTTTCACTGTATGCACGGGTGGATAATGTTGCGTTTCGGCTAATCCGGAACAATACCCCAGGGTCGTATACCTTTATTTTTAAAGCGACCAAAGAAGTGCCAAAACGTTTGATGAATCCAAAACGTAAGACCATTGGCATTCGTGTTCCCGATAATCAAATCGCCCTAGATTTGCTCGAAGCTTTGGGTGAGCCATTAATGTCGACCTCGCTGATTCTGCCCGGTAATGATTTCACCGAATCCGATCCCGAAGCGATACGCGATCATTTAGAACACAGTGTGGATTTGATCATGCACGGTGGGGTGTTGGGTGAGCATCCAACGACGGTGGTCGATTTTAGCGACGGTGCGCCTGAAATTCGACGCCAGGGTCGTGGTGATTCGACGCCGTTTGATTAATCCTTTATCGCCAGTGAACCAACAAACATTGCACTGCGTAATTATCAGTGCAATGTTCTTGTTCTGATGTTGCGTCAGCCAGTGGTTGACCTTCCATTCCCGCCCAGCCACCTTGCTGGGCGTTTTTTTATGATCCGATATGTCTCAATTTATGCGGTAGGCGATGCACTATTGACCCAGTTGATGCGCCGTTAAAATTGCGGAATAAACATTATCTGCTGTCACAGGAAATGGCATATTATGGATAGTCTCTCCTTCAGCAGTTGATGCTTCTGCCACCGCACGCAACGTCGTATGATTCAGCGTTTTTACGCCCATATCAAAAAGATTGGTCGGTAGGCCAACGGAACGGCAGAAAGCGAGGACGGTATTTATCTCTTCCATTGCCGCGTTTTCGAGCACGAGTTGAACAAGTGTACCAAATGCCACCTTCTCTCCATGGTAAAGGTGGTGGCACTCCTCAAGCTTGGTGAGACCGTTATGGATCGCATGTGCGCCAGCTAGGCCACTGCTCTCAAAACCGATACCGCTTAGGTAGGTGTTGGCTTCAATAATGTTTTCTACCGCCTTAGTACTCACACCATTTTCTACTGCGATTTTCGCTTTTAAGCCATCTTCAAGTAATGTTTCATAACACAGTTTTGCTAGCGCTTGCGCGGACCGGGTCGCAAGCCCACCGGCCATGGTTGCTTTACCTGACGTCATATTTGCACGAGCTTCAAAGTAAGTTGATAGCGCGTCACCCATCCCGGAAACCAATAAGCGAACCGGTGCTTTAGCGATGATCGACGTATCCATGATCACCATGTCCGGATTTTTAGGAATCATCAAGTATTCAGAAAATTCACCTTCTGGGGTATAGATAACGGCGAGAGCCGACGTTGGCGCATCTGTAGACGCGATGGTCGGCACAACAACAACGGGAATTTTGGTATAGAAAGCAACGGATTTTGCCGTATCTAATGTTTTCCCGCCGCCAATACCGACGATGACATCATGTTTCTGTGTCGCACAAATATCGGTGATGCGCTCAATCTCAGCACGCGAACACTCGCCATTAAAAATATTGGTTGCGAGTGATATCTCTTCATCAGCAAAACTCTGTTTTACCTCTGCACCCACCAAGTCGGTCACGAACGCATCAGCGATGGCTAATGGTTTCTCACCAAGACTTTTTACATAGTGTGCAATCGAGCTCAGTACTTGCTCACCTTGGACGTATTTACTGGGGCTAATAATTATTTTGTCCATAATTCAGACCTTTATTCTTTATTCTGTGTGTTTTCTGCAATGAAAAACCATTGTAGGGAAGGCGCTATATTAGGACTGACAGCTCAAACGAGAAAGGATATCGAGGATTTGAATTGAGCTTTTATGACCGCAGTGTCAAATCCGTCGCGAAAGAAAAAACGACAAACCCTGCTTTATGGCATTGATCACTATTCAGACTGTTTGCGTCATTCGTGTTCCATATTGAAACGAAATAAAAAGATAAATTGTTCCACTATGGAACAAAATTATTTTTGTTGAGCCCCTGTTTTCTCTGCTTAAGATGAGTTCATACCCTACGTGAAAATAAATGGAATGAGATAGAACGATGAAAAAACTAATCAATCAAGTCGATGATGTTGTCTTGCAACAAATGGAAGGCCTTGCGTTGTCCCGTCCTGAGTTAAAGGCCAATTACGAACCTCGTTATATGTGGCATGAGGAAACACCAGGACAAGTCGCGTTAGTATCTGGTGGCGGTTGTGGTCATGAGCCATTGCACGCGGGTTTTATTGGTAAAGGTATGTTGACCGGATCGTGCCCGGGAGAAGTCTTTACATCGCCCACACCGGATCAAATGTATGAGTGTGGTAACCAAGTAAACACCGGTGAGGGCGTGCTTTTTATCATTAAAAACTACACGGGCGATGTGTTGAATTTTGAAACGGCCGTGGAGCTACTTCATACCGATGGTATCAGTGTTGGATCAGTCTTGGTGGATGATGATGTGGCCGTAAAAGATAGCCTTTACACCGCTGGCCGTCGTGGCGTGGCAGGCACTGTGTTAGTGGAGAAATTAGTCGGCGCTGCGGCAAGTAAAGGTTATACGTTGGCACAGTGTGAAGCGCTTGCTCGACGCGTCAATAACCAGTGCCGATCCTTTGGTGTCGCGCTTAATGCTTGTGTCGTGCCAGCCGCAGGTAAGCCGTCGTTTATCTTAGAAGATAATGAAGTGGAGTTTGGTGTTGGTATCCATGGTGAGCCAGGTATTAAACGCATGCAATACACAGACGTCGATACTTTGGTGGATGACATGTTTGCTGAACTCGCTGAAAACGCACCTTATCAGCGCACGTTACGGATTTGGAATCGTGAAGAAGGCGAATGGGATGAGGTCGTGTCTAGTATTGAGCCTTTTTCTGCCGATCATGACTACATCGTGATGGTCAATGGTATGGGAGGCACGCCAATTTCTGAGCTTTACGGCGTGTATCGCCGTCTAGCGCATAACTGCGAGCAAGCGGGATTCCGCATCGTACGAAATAGGGTAGGTAACTTCTGTACGTCGCTTGATATGGAAGGGGTGTCAATCACCTTACTCAAAGCGGATAAAGAGATGTTAGAACTTTTTGATGCACCCGTTGATACTGCCGCAATCAACTGGTAACAGGGGAAATAACATGCAAATTGAAAAAACACATATTATTCACTGGTTAGAGTTGTGTGCGACGACCTATCAAGACAACCAAGATTTTCTCACGGATCTTGATCGTGATATCGGCGATGCCGACCATGGTCTCAACATGAATCGTGGTTTTAAGAAAGTCGCGGAAAAACTGCCACAAATTGTCGAGCAAAACATTGGTAGCATTCTAAAAAATACGGGAATGACATTATTGTCTAGTGTCGGAGGCGCGAGTGGCCCTTTATATGGCACGTTATTTATTCGCACAGCGGCGGCTGTCGGGACTCGAGAACAATTAACCTTTGAAGAGCTGATCGACGCGCTAAAAAGTGGGGTCGATGGTGTGGTTTCTCGTGGTAAAGCTGAATTAGGCGACAAAACCATGTGTGATGTTTGGCTACCGGTTTTGACGAGTATAAAGGCATCGTTAGATAAGGGCACAAGTGCTGATCACTTACATAATGAGATGATTGAGCTCGCAGAAGCGAATGTATTAGCCACCATTGAAATGCAAGCGAAAAAAGGACGAGCGAGCTATTTAGGTGAGCGCAGTATCGGTCATCAAGATCCCGGTGCTACGTCCTCTCTATTAATGATTAAAGCACTAAAGCAAGCAATAGCAGGTAATTAAGATGGTGGGAATTGTTGTTGTCTCTCATAGTCGTCGCCTTGCTGAGGGGGTCGCTGAATTAGCGACCCAAATGACCCAAGGCAAAGCGAATATCGCCATTGCTGCAGGTGTTGATGATCCTGAAAACCCGATAGGTACCGATACCATTGCTGTCATGGAAGCGATAGAGCGGGTGAATGATGAAAAAGGCGTTATTGTCTTGATGGATCTCGGAAGCGCATTGCTAAGTGCAGAAATGGCGCTAGATCTCCTTGATGATCAAATAAAGGAAAGTGTGACGTTAATATCAGCGCCCATCGTCGAAGGGACGATGGCGGCATCGGTGGCAGCAGCGGCAGGGTTACCGATGGCAACCGTGGTTGAGGAAGCGCAGAATGCCTTGGGTGTAAAACAAGCGCATCTAGGTGATCAGCCATCAACAGATGTGGAACCCGCGCAAACGGCGAAGCAGGATAAAGAAACGCTGACATACGACTGGATTGTGCAAAATCCGCATGGATTACATGCTCGGCCAGCAGCAGCCATTGTTGGTGCACTTGCGCATTTTGACAGTCAACTCTGGCTACAAAAGGGCGATCGACAGGTCAATGCAAAAAGTCTCAATAGTATTGCGAAGCTTGGTGTCCGTTGCAATGACACAATAACCATACATGCCCTTGGTTCCCAAGCCGTGGATGCAATAGCAGCATTTAAAGTACTCGCACATGATCACTTTGGCGAAAAACAAGCCGTTGATGATGGGGTTATCGAACATCAAAGCGATGAAGTCGATACATTACACCATGAGGTGAATGCGCAAACTATTGAAGGCGCGATCACAGGGATTAGCGTGAATGAAGGTATTGTAACGGCGCCCGTTGTTCTTTTCACCAGTGATATGCCACCCGCACCCGATCGTCCCTTTGGTCATAAAACCGATGAAATTACGCATGTTAAGCAAGCGATAGAGTGTGTTGTTCAACGTTTACAACGTCAAGCAAAGCAAGCGAAAGGCGACATATTTTCGGCGCATAGCATGATGTTAAGTGACCCTGAATTGTGGCAATCGGTCGAATCGCATATTCAGTCAGGCATGATTGCCGAGCAAGCTTGGCTAGAAACCCTTCACGCGCTGGCGGAAGAATATCGTCATGCTGAGACGCTATACATGCGCGAACGTGAAGCTGATGTACATGATATTGCCCGCCAAGTGATGATTGAAATGACAGGTGCCAAGCCTCAGGCCATTGAGATTCAGGAGCCAAGTATTTTATTGGCCCATGACCTTATGCCCTCGGATGTGGCTGGATTAGATAAAGAAAAAGTGCTCGGTATTTGTTTAAGTGAAGGCGGTAAAACGTCCCATAGTGCGATACTTGCTCGCGCGATGGGGATCCCCGCGATGGTAAAAGCGCAAGGGTGTCTCGATGCCGTTCGGTCAGGTCAAATGGTGACGCTTGATGGCTTCAAAGGGCACTTATGGTTTGCGCCGTCAGATGAGATACAGCAGGCGCTAGACGCACAGAAAATTGAATGGCAAAACGCGCGAAAAAGTGCGCTAGCGAGCGCACAGCAAGTGGCGATGACTCGCGATGGTATCGCTATTCCCGTTTTAGCGAATATTGGTGGACCGAATGATTTGGAAAATGCGTTAACATCGGGGGCAGAAGGTGTTGGTCTATTTCGTACCGAGTTTTTATTCCAAGACAGTGAAGCCTTACCGACTGAAGATGAACAATACCAAGTTTATCGAGACATTGCCGCTGCGCTCGGCGATAAACCACTCACCATTCGTAGTCTCGATGTGGGAGGGGATAAACCTCTAGCGGCTTATCCTATGCCTGAGGAAGATAATCCTTTTTTAGGCTTGAGAGGGGTACGTTTGTGCCTCAAGCATGAAGCTTTATTTAACACGCAACTGCGCGCGATTTTAAAGGCGTTTCAGGTACAGCCGAATATTCAACTGATGATACCCATGGTCGCGCAGGTTGAAGAAGTAAAAAAAGTGAAAGCATTGTTGGCGCATCAAGCTCAGCAATTAGGGGTGGATGCAAGTAAGCTTCCTGTCGGTATTATGATAGAAGTACCCGCTGCTGTCCTAAATGCGGATGCGTTGGCGCAAGAAGTTGACTTTTTTTCTATTGGTACCAATGATCTGACGCAATATGTTATGGCGGCAGATCGCGGCAATACGGCAGTCGCAGAGCTTGTGAATTACTTTGAACCGTCGGTGTTAAAAGCCATTGAATTGACGTGTGCTGCCGGTGAGCGTGCTGGTATTCCCGTGAGCATGTGTGGCGAAATGGCGGGTGATCCGAACGCAACACAGATGTTACTTGGTATTGGTCTTCGTAAGTTCAGCGCTAGCGCTAGCCTGCTGCCTGGACTCAAAGCTCAGATTCGCCAACTGTCTTTGCAGGCATAGCGTTCCTCTACGTATAAACCGGCGTTCAACGCCGGTTTTTTTATATGACTTTTTTAATATGACTCGTTAGTACCACTCCATCTGTTCATGTAAGCCAAATTTTTTGATTTTTCGCCATAGTGTCGTGCGTCCAATTTGCAGTGCTTTGGCCATCTCGTTCATTTTCCCATTACACTGATTCCAAGCCTGAACAATGGCTCTTTTCTCGGCTTCTTCTAGGGTTATGATCGGCGTATTATCTGTACGATGATGGGCGTTCAATTTTATGTCCTCAGGAATATCACTCAGTTTGATCAAGTTTGAACCTCGATTAAGCAAGATGCGCTCAATTCGGTTTCTTAACTCGGAGTTATTTCCTGGCCAACGAAAATTCATTAACGCTTCCAATGCCACTTGTTCTATCGAGAGGGTTACATTGTGGCGACGCTCGTAATGGCTAACAAGCTGCTGGACAAGATGTTCGATGTCTTCTCTGCGTTTTCTTAGTGGCGAAATAGGGAGTTCGTTTGAGGATAACTCATAGTAAAGTTGGCGACCAAATGAGCGCTGTGTGACATATTCGCTGATTTCTGCGGTCGTGCTGGTAATGAGTTGAAAGTCTACTGGGATCAATCGCAAGCTGTCGCTACGGCTTACCAAGCCTGTCTTTAATAACTTTAGTAACACGGCTTGTAGGTCTGGCGATAGGTATTCCACTTTTTCTAAAAACAGAGTTCCGCCGTGAGCTAACTCAAACTTAGAAGGCATGCCCTGTCCTTCATCATAGCCCAAGGTCTCTTTCACCAGTTGTTCCGTATTGATCGAGCGGCAGTTGAGCGTAATGAATGGCCCATCTTTATAGCTACTCTCATTATGAATCGCCATGGCTAACGTCGCTTTTCCCACACCTTCCTCTCCAGTAATGAAGATCGGTGAATTCGATTTTATCGCCCGCTTGGCCATGGTAATCACGTGTTTCATCTTGCGTGAAATAACAGGCAACGTATTGAATGTATATCGTGCACTGCCTCCGATTTGCTGTTGAGCTAGTTCGCGAATTTTATCGATGGGGTGCAAGAACAGTAAATGGGTGCCGTCATTGAGCGCACGCAGCGTGATAATCGCTTCAACAAACTCGCCGCCGACTTCTATTGTGGTCAATTTACGCTTAATTGTTGTACCAGATTCAATACTGTTGAGTACATTGGGAGGGAAACGAAAAACACAGAACACATCTTTTTCTAAGACATCGCTTGCCTCGATATTCAGTAACCGCTCAGATTGATGGTTAACCATGGTGATGTGATTGTCTTCATCCCATGCCAGGAGACCATCATCCATGGACTCTAGTGTGGCGTTGTGCGCGCAGGAAAGACGGTTAATATTCTCTTGTTCAGAATGAATATGTATCTGCAAACTGATTTCTCTCGCACTTGACGCGATGATGACTAAGCTCTCTTTCTGGTAGTGTTCTGCGTTTTTGATCAAACACGTTGTCCCACGTAGCTTGCCAAATTGATCGAAAACAGGTGCTGCCACGGAGGCATAAGGATGTAAGTGACGATTAAAGTGTTCTGCGGCAAATACTTCACAAGGCATATGGGTGTTGATACAGAGATTGACTGCATTGGTACCAATCTTCCCTTCAGAAAGAAAGCAACCGTGTTTTATACCAAGCTCGTTCATCTCCTGCTTTATTACGTCATGCCCGACGAGAGAAAGAATGCAGCCATTGTTGTCAGTCACAATCAATAGCAAATTTTCTTCGCCTAACATATCGTAAGTATCTTCAAGCACTGTGGTGGCACATTCGATAAGATGCTCGTTGCGCTTCATCAAAGACGACAAGGTAAAACCAGAGGCAATGTGTGGTTTTGACCAAGTGTAGGGATTACATTGCTTTATACACCGCTCCCACGACTTAAGTACGGGGGTACGTGAGAATTCATGAGACACCCAGTGGTGTCTTTGGAAAAAGTCCCATTTGGTTTTATTGTCTTCGATCGAAAGCATGCTATACCGCTCTAGCACAAGTTATGGACTGTCGGCATGTTACAGGTACTTTAGCCCAGCAGCTGTGAGAACTTTCACGCCTCAGCACAGAGAGACGAAATGAGCGAGATAAAAGACGTATAAAAACTGACCGTTTTATCCAGTGGTCAGGGTGTATTTTTCTATGCGTGCGTGATGCGGTCGTGTATCATTAGGCACCTGTTATAGCGCCGCGCTTTATCTTGTTGGGGATGTTTCAACAAGTTTTACTAGGGGCGTATTATAACCAGCCATAACGTAGAGTTATTCCGTTTTTGACGCCTGTGAAGGCGACAGTAAGGTAAGACAAACATGAGCGAAAAATTACAGAAGGTGCTAGCGCGTGCTGGCACGGGGTCACGCCGCGAAATGGAAAGCTATATCCAAGCCGGCCGAGTGAGTGTCAATGGTGTGGTGGCCAAGCTGGGCGACCGTCTTGACGATCCGAGTGCGCTGGTGCGTGTCGATGGCCATGCAGTGCCGCTCAATGCGCCTTCTGAGTCAGTATGTCGCGTGCTGGCTTACAACAAGCCAGAGGGCGAACTATGTACGCGTAGCGACCCAGAAGGTCGTCGTACCGTGTTCGACCGGTTGCCAAAGCTCAAAGATGCCCGCTGGGTCGCTGTTGGCCGCTTGGACGCCAACACGTCCGGTCTCATGCTGTTTACCACTGACGGTGAACTGGCAAACCGCTTGATGCATCCAAGCCGCCAAGTGCAGCGTGAATATATGGTGCGCGTTTTTGGTGATGTGAACGAAGACATGGTGCGCAACGTGGTGGCCGGTGTCGAGCTTGAAGACGGTGTTGCCCGCTTTGAGGACGTGGTTTACGCGGGTGGCGAAGGGATGAACCACACCTTTTATGTTGTGATCACCGAAGGGCGTAACCGCGAAGTGCGTCGCCTTTGGGAAACTCAAGGTGTGACTGTGAGCCGCTTGAAGCGAGTGCGTTACGGTGACATTTATCTTGAGAAAGACCTGCCACGTGGTGGTTGGCGCGAGATGGAACTTAAAGAAGTTAACTATTTGCGCGAGATGGTGGAAATGAAGCCTGAATCGCAAACAGTGATCACGCCAGAAGACCAAAAGCGTAAAAAGTCGCGTCAGAAAATTCGTCGAGCAGTGCGCCGTTATGAAGAGCGTATCGACTCGAACGATAAGCCAAAGAAAGCCCGTCAAGCTCGCCGTGGTAATGCCCCGGCAGCAGGACCAAAAGGGTCGGGACCCAAAAAAGGTAGCCCACGCCCTGGCGCGCCAAGAGGGAAAGGAAAGCCTCGGACGCGTAAATAAAACGCTTTCAGCATTAATGAATGAAAACCCGGCCTTGTGTCGGGTTTTTTTATTCAAGAGAGAAGAGAAGGGTATACATGATAACGATTATTATTTGTGTTATTGTCAGCTCAATTTATAGAACTATCGATATACGGAAATAATGACGATCGCTGCTGAGCCTTATCAAGCTGCCACCCGTTTGAATCGGATTGAGCGTGTATTAGCCTACATCCATACCCATTTAGATCAGCCACTATTGGTTAGTGAACTTGCAGCAAAAAGTTGCTGGTCTCGTTGGCAACTGCAGCGCGTGTTCTCTGAGCAAACGGGGATGAGTGTTGCGCACTACGTGCGGGAGCTTAAATTGAGTGATGCCGCTAAGCAGTTACTGACTGGCCAACGTCGTATCATTGATATTGCCTTATCCTGTGGGTTTACCTCTGAGGCTAATTTTTCCCGCGCATTTCGACAGCAATATAATATGACGCCTCGAGAATATCGTCGACGAGGCATTATGGATGGTATTCGTACACCGTTACAAATTACCACTTTAACCACACCACAACCTCTGTGGTTATCTGTGCAGATTAAAACGCGACCTCAAGCCACAATCGCGGGAGACGTTGCACCGATATTGGGATTATTTGCGCCAGAGCCTGATTTTAATGATGTTGTGCCAGCGCTTTGGCAGCGAGCCTATGCGCGCGGCGTGATTGATCTAAACCAGCCAAGTATCGGTGCCATTGATGTAGCTAGCGCGGATACACTGCAATCACCGTTGCCATACCTTGCGGGACAACAGGCATTAGCAGGCTTTCAACATGACACCACAAGCTGGATCATTCCGGAAACGACCTATGCCGTTATCACGCACTCCGGGCCGGTGAGCGGGCTCCCTGATACATTGCAGGCGTTTATTTACGCTTGGCTACCAGACTCTGGCTATCAATGCACCGATGGTATAGAGCTTGAAATCTACCCCAGTGGTTACCAGCCCCACTCGAATAGCGCAGTAATGACATATTGGGTGCCACTCAATCCCGTGCATCGTGCTATCGATCCCGTGCATCGTGCACCAAAATGAACAGTATTTCCTCTATGCATCCATAAAATACGAATGATTCCGTTTTAGATTTATTGGTTCGTCATTAGAGGAAATCATGATGCATACAGGTTTTTCGTGCCCACGGCAGGCTATTGGGCGATTGTCGCCGTTGACCTTAGCTGTGATTAGCAGCGTAGTAACTGTGTCGGCTTACTCTGCTCCCCAAGAAGCCAACATGGAAACCATACAAGTCCTAGGCGACACGTACCGCAATACCGCCACCAAAACGGTATTGGCACCCGAAGAGACACCACAAGCGGTCACAGTGATTAACCGCGACACTTTGGAGCAGCGCCAAGCAAGTTCATTAAGCGAAGCCGTCCGCTACACCCCGGGCGTAAATACCGAACTTCGCGGTGGGGCCGTGACCCGTCTCGACCTTTTCAATATTCGTGGTTTTATCAACTATCAAAATTTTTACGACGGGTTAGCGATCCCTTACAACACCTGGAATTTACAGCCACAAATTGATCCGATCGCGATTGAGCAAGTCGAGGTTTTTAAAGGGCCTACATCCGTGTTGTACGGAAATATTCCACCGGGCGGTATGGTGAATATGATCGCGAAAACGCCACAGCGTGAAGCCGCGCATCGGGTTGGCGTCAGTACTGATACAGAGGCGTTGCGAGAAATATCAGTCGACAGCACCGGAGCGATTCAAGATACCTCGTTGGCCTATCGGATGGTGGCGCTGGCACGGAAAAAAGACGGGCAAGCCGGGCATTCAGAAGAAGAGCGGTATGTCGTGGCTCCGTCGCTAGATTGGCGTATCTCGCAAGATACCTTAGTGAATTTTAATCTATATTATCAAGCGGACCCGGCTGCGGGCATTTATACGTCGCTACCAGCGAAAGGCTCAGTGCTGCACAGTGACCAAGGCAGCCTTTCGAGTGACAGTTTTTCCGGTGACAACAACTGGAATACCTATGACCGAGAGTTTTTAATGCTGGGCTATAAAGTGCAACACCAACTCGCTTCTGATTGGTCACTACTGCACACCGCACGATACACCGATGCCGATTTACTGCAAAAGAACATGTACCATCAAAAAAGCAGTGATGGCAGACACTATCCGCGTAATGCGTACCTGACAGATGAAACCATGGAATCGTGGGTGGTTGATACTCAGCTTTCTGGCGATTTGCGCTGGGGGGCAGCGCAACATTACACCTTGTTTGGCTTGGATTATCAAAACATGTCGTCCAATGTTGGCTATGACGATACCCTTGCAGGTGTGGTGCCGGCTATTGATATCTTTGAGCCCAATAATAACCAGGTTGACCCAAGTTCACTTAGCTTCGTTTATCAGGATCAGCATGACATTGAGGTCACGCAGACCGGACTCTACGCGCAAGATCAGATCCTTTGGAATCAATGGGTCTTTCTCGCTGGCGCGCGATACGATGAATATGAGTTAAAAGATGATCAGCAAACATTGTTTGCTGGGTCACCGAGTACCTCTGATAAGAACATTCGCCACTACAATTTGGCGTTTCGCGCCGGAGCCATGTACCAATTTGATAACGGTATTTCCCCTTATCTCAGTTACTCCGAGAGCTTTGAGCCGACAGACATGGATAATCGAGGTAATGTCTTTGATCCATCGAAGGGCGAGCAGTGGGAAGCAGGCCTGAAGTATTTATCGTTGGATGGGACGACAGGGCTCAACTTGGCGTTATTTGAGCTGACTAAGCAAGATGCCTTGGTCAACGATCCCAATGATTCTTACGCCAAAATTCAAACGGGTGAAATCCGTTCGCGAGGCGTAGAAATTGAACTGAATCATGCGCTGAGCCTAGATACCAATGTGGCCTTAACCTATAGCTATATTGATATGAAGATCACCGACGATCCTAACCTTGAAGACAAGACACCGGTTTGGGTGCCCGAGCAAACGGCCAGTGCTTGGGTGAACCATCGGTTAACCTCCGGATTAGAAGTGAGCGTGGGGGCGCGTTATGTGGGCGAGTCACAGGGTAACGCGAACAATACCTTTAAAGTGCCTGATTATACCCTGTTTGATACCGCTCTAAACTATGATCTTGCTCAGCTAGATACGTCGCTATCAGGAGCGAAATTGTCACTATCTGCAACGAACCTGCTGGATAAAACGACCTATAGCTGCTTTGACGAGCTGAACTGTTGGTATGGTGATGAGCGGAATGTAAAAGCAAAAATTACCTTTGATTTTTAAACCGCGTTTGTGAAAAACAACGCCCCCGTCAATGGGGGCGTTTTTGTTTATCGTTTGGGTTGCGCATCAATGCACTGGCCATGCACTTCAACACCTTCCGGGGCCATGAGGTAGACGTAGAGCGGAATAATATCGAGTGGCGTTTTTAATGTGTCGGGATCCTCGCCTGGGAAGGCGCTGGCGCGCATGCTAGTTCGCGTGCCACCTGGATTAATCGCGTTCACTCGTACCTTGGTGTCTGACATTTCATCGGCCAGTACTTGCATCATTCCTTCCGTGGCGAACTTAGAAATCGCGTAGCTGCCCCAGTAAGCACGGCCTTGATGACCCACGGTAGACGTGGTAAACACCACGCGCGCATCATCAGACTTTTTCAGCAGTGGCAGCAAGGCTTGTGTCATCAACATGGTGGCTTTGACGTTCACTTTCATCACATCGTCATGCGATTTTTCATCGATTTGATCGAAAGGGCTTAGCACGCCAAGTAGGCCTGCATTATGGAGTACACCGTCTAAACGACCAAATTGTTGGTCAATGGTATCCGCCATGTCGAGGTAATGCTGCCGGGTTGCCCCCAGCATGTCTAAGGGAATAATGGCAGGTTGTGGTGCACCCGTGGCAGTAATTTCATCGTACACAGCTTCAAGTTTTTTCACGGTGCGGCCGAGCAAAATCACCGTCGCGCCTTTTTCAGCATAGCTCAGTGCCGCTTGACGACCAATACCAGCGCCGGCGCCGGTGACCAAAATTACACGCCCTTGAAGCGCGTCGGAGGTTACTTGATAGTCCACAGTACAAATCCTTATTTATTGTTAAACGTAGATTATTGTAAGGTTGCGGGTAATGTGTGACAACCAAGTGCGTGATGCACTGGGCTGAGGCATTGCAAACTCAGAGATAAAAAGAGGATACAACATTGGAATTCATTGCGGATTATGGGCTTTTTTTAGCGAAAGTCGTCACCTTTTTAATGGCAGCGGTGGTGTTAGTGGCACTGCTACGCGCGGCGAATGATAAAGGCGGACAGAAAGGCAGCCTGAAGCTTACCGATTTAACCGATAGCTTTAAGACCTACCGGCAGTCGCTCGAACATCATCTTTACAATGAGTCATCGTTAAAAGCGCGCGATAAAGACGAGAAAAAGGCGAAAAAGAAAGAAGAAAAGGTACAAAAGGCCGCAGCGAAGAAGCAAACGGCGCAGCCAACACAGCGCGATCCACAACTTTTTGTTCTGACTTTTAAAGGTAGTATTGATGCCCGCGAAGTCGAGGCATTGCGTGAGGAAGTGACCGCCATTTTGTCGGTAGCGACCGAACAAGATGAAGTCTTGGTTAAACTGGAAAGTGGCGGCGGCATGGTGCACGGCTATGGGTTAGCCGCCTCGCAACTGGCACGCGTTCGTAAAGCCGGCGTACCGCTGACTGTCGCGGTTGACAAAGTCGCGGCTAGCGGTGGTTATATGATGGCATGTGTGGCCGATAAGCTGATCGCTGCGCCTTTCGCAATCATTGGTTCGATTGGTGTGATTGCCCAGCTCCCTAACTTTAATCAGTTGCTCAAGAAAAACGATATTGAGTTTGAGCAGCTGACGGCAGGGGAGTTTAAACGTACCTTGACCATGTTTGGTGAAAATACCGACAAAGCGCGTGAAAAATTCAAAACCGAGTTGGAAGAAACGCATGGTCTATTCAAAGCGTTTATCACCGAGCACCGCCCTTCGTTAAATGTTGATGAGGTCGCAACCGGCGAGCACTGGTTTGGCAACCAAGCATTAGAACTTGGCTTGATTGATCAAGTCTGCACCAGCGACGAGTATCTTTTTGAGGCGGCCAACAAGGATCGTAAAGTGCTATCGGTCTCTTATCAGCAGCGCAAAAATATCGCTGAGAAATTAGCAGGAACCTCCGCTGAGGTGGCCGATCGTGTGTTACTTAAATGGATTAGCCGAGGCCAGCGTCCGCTGGTGTAAGCAAGCGCGCGTGCATGATACCGGTATATTGCACATAAAATAGGGCATCGTCGCATTGACTGCTGGCATGCCTTTGGCTTGGCGAAATCACGCTATGATGGGATAAATATCAAGAATAATGTGAGCCAAGCCAAAAATTACCGTATCCACTTAGCTATTTTACAGGCGGCAATGGTAATGATTAGCGCGCTTTTTGCCGAAAAGTGGCATAGCGAATAACCGATACACTACTATCACAATTGGTTAACAATTGTGGAAGGTACGAGCAATCAGCGTGTTTTACTGCGAATTTAGTTGATATTCGGCTAGACTCGCTCAATATTGTAAAACAGATAGCGGCATTCCAATATCGGAGTGCAACGCAACGAATTTTCGACAGTTTTAGCGCAAAGGGCGTCAATTAGGTCATTATGGGCAAATCTCTCGTTATCGTGGAGTCCCCTGCAAAGGCGAAAACGATCAACAAATATCTCGGCAAAGATTTCATTGTGAAGTCGAGTGTCGGGCATGTGCGTGATCTGCCTACTGGAGCGACCCAGGGCGGTAAAAAAGCTGCACCTGTGTCTACGAAAGGGCTCAGCGCCGAAGAAAAAGCGCGAATTAAGAAACAAAAAGAAAAGAAGGCGCTCATCAATAAGATGGGCGTCGATCCTTACAACGGTTGGCAGGCGAAATATCAAGTGCTGCCGGGCAAGGAAAAAGTCGTTGCCGAACTCAAATCACTGGCCGAGCAAGCTGACCATGTTTATCTCGCAACGGATTTGGACCGCGAAGGGGAAGCTATAGCTTGGCACCTGCGGGAGCTGATCGGTGGCGATGAAGATCGTTTTAAGCGTGTTGTGTTTAACGAGATCACCAAAAATGCCATTACCCAGGCGTTTGAAGCGCCGGGAGACGTCAACATTGATGGCGTCAATGCACAGCAAGCCAGGCGCTTTCTCGACCGTGTGGTGGGCTTTATGGTGTCACCGCTGCTTTGGAAAAAAGTGGCACGCGGTTTGTCGGCAGGGCGTGTGCAATCGGTCGCGGTGAAATTGTTGGTCGAACGCGAGCATCAAATTAAAGCGTTTATTCCTGAAGAGTTTTGGGATGTGCATGCGGACACGCTCACTCCTAACGAGCAGGCGCTTCGATTGCTCGTTGCACAGCAAAATGGAAAAGCCTTTAAGCCGAAAAACAGCGATGAGGCGATGGCCGCGGTGGCCGCGTTGGAAAACGCGAGCTATGTGGTACGTGATCGTGAAGATCGCCCCTCAACCAGTAAGCCATCTGCGCCCTATATCACCTCAACACTTCAGCAAGCCGCCAGTACGCGGTTAGGCTTTGGGGTGAAGAAAACCATGATGTTAGCGCAGCGTCTTTATGAGGCGGGTTACATCACCTATATGCGTACCGATTCGACCAACCTTAGCAAAGAGGCGGTGGACGCAGCGCGGGGACATATTGCCAGCGAATACGGTGAACAATATTTACCTGAGTCGGCGAACGTCTACGGGGCAAAAGCCAATGCGCAAGAAGCCCACGAAGCGATCCGTCCATCGGATGTTGGCGTGACGGCGAGCGATTTGCAAGGTATGGATCCTGATGCGCATCGACTGTACGACCTGATATGGCGTCAGTTCGTGGCGTGTCAAATGGTACCGGCTAAGTACGACTCCACCACATTGACCGTAGAGGCCGGTGAGTTTTCTTTGAAAGCAAAAGGGCGGATTTTACGTTTCGATGGTTGGACGCGCGTACAGCGCCCGACGGGTAAAAACGAAGATCAAATCTTGCCTGCGGTGGAAGTGGGACAATCACTGACGTTGAGTCAGCTTGATCCGAAACAGCACTTCACTAAGCCACCGGCGCGATTCACGGAGGCGGCTTTGGTTAAAGAGCTGGAAAAAGCGGGTATTGGCCGTCCGTCCACGTATGCGTCGATCATTTCGACCATTCAAGATCGTGGTTATGTGCGCGTCGAAAATCGTCGTTTCTACGCAGAGAAAATGGGAGAGATCGTCACCGATCGTCTGACCCAGAGCTTTGCAGACTTGATGGATTATGACTTTACCGCCCGGATGGAAGCGTCGCTGGATAAAATCGCTGAAGGTCAAGCCGATTGGAAAGGCGTGCTTGACGACTTCTTTGCCGACTTCACCGCAGAGCTAGAGCAAGCGGAACAAGACGAAGAAGAAGGCGGGATGAAACCGAACAATATGGTCATGACGGATATCGATTGTCCAACATGTGGCCGTAAAATGGGTATTCGTACTGCATCAACTGGCGTCTTTTTGGGCTGCTCAGGGTATGCATTACCGCCGAAAGAGCGTTGCAAAACCACCATCAATCTGATGGATGAAGACGGCATTGTTAACGTCCTAGAAGAGGATGTTGAAACCGCGGATCTTCGTGCCATGAAACGTTGTCCGATTTGCGAAACGGCGATGGATTCATACCTGATTGACCAACATCGTAAGCTTCATGTCTGTGGTAATAACCCAAGCTGTGAAGGTTATGTGGTCGAAAAGGGTGAGTTTAAACCGAAAGGCTATGACGGTCCGGTCGTTGAGTGTGACAAATGTGGTAACGATATGGTGCTGAAAAATGGCCGCTTCGGGAAGTACATGGGTTGCACCAATGATGAATGTAAGAATACGCGCAAGATCTTGAAAAACGGTGATGTTGCACCACCGAAAGAAGATCCTGTGCATTTCCCTGAACTGCCTTGCGAAAATTCGGACGCCTATTTTGTGCTGCGAGACGGCGCCTCGGGGCTGTTTATGGCGGCAAGTAACTTCCCTAAATCGCGTGAAACTCGCGCGCCGCTGGTGGAAGAGCTCGATCGCTTTAGAGATCGTATCTCGGAGAAATTCCAATACCTTGCGGATGCACCACAACAGGATCCTGATGGACGACCGACGGTAGTTCGTTTTGCACGTAAAACCAAAGAAAACTACGTGCGAAGTGAAGAAGACGGTAAGCCATCCGGCTGGTCAGCTTTCTTTGTCGATGGTCAGTGGGAAGTCACTGACAAGCGCAAGAAGAAGGCCAAAGCCTAATGAGATTCAACCCGCCATCACGGCGGGTTTTTTTTCGTCGTTTTTAGCGGCCGTGATACCGACGTTTGATCTCTACCAAAGTGCCACTGGTTTGTGCTGCTAAGATGCGACTTTGTATTGAGCCACGAGGCACCATGGAGCTGCACCAGTTAGTTAATACACTTGGCCAAGATCTCAAGCACCGCTATGGCGAACGGGTGCATAAACTGACGTTGCACGGTGGTTTTAGCTGCCCAAACCGCGATGGTACGTTGGGACGGGGCGGTTGCACGTTTTGTAATGTGGCCTCGTTTGCGGATGAAAAAGCGCAACATGCATCGGTCAGTCAACAACTCAGTCAACGCGCCAAAGAAGTGGATCGTGCCCGCCGTTATTTAGCGTATTTTCAGGCTTATACCAGCACCTATGATGAAGTCGCCCGTTTAAAAGTGTTATACGAGCAAGCACTGGCCCAAGAGCACATGGTGGGATTATGTGTGGGAACACGTCCTGATTGCGTGCCGCATGCCGTGCTCGATTTGCTTGCAGATTATTATCAACAAGGCTTTGAGGTGTGGTTAGAGCTTGGCTTACAAACCGGCCATGATAAAACGCTCAAACGCATTAATCGTGGGCATAACGTCGCGGTATACCAACAGGTCGCAACAAAGGCCCGTGCCTTAGGGATCAAAGTGTGCACCCATTTAATTGTCGGCCTGCCAGGGGAGGAGATAACGGCCCATCAACAGACGATTGATACAGTGGTAAATACGGGCACCGATGGGATCAAGTTGCATCCGCTGCACATCGTTGAAGGAAGCACCATGGCAAAGGCGTGGCGAGCTGGGCGACAAAGGAAAATTTCGTTCGACGATTACATCGCTAGCGCCTCGATGATGATTCAGCGAACGCCACCAGAGGTGGTTTACCATCGGGTGTCGGCAAGTGCACGTCCACCCACATTGTTAGCACCTGCCTGGTGTGAAAATCGCTGGCTTGCGATGACAGCGATCGCCGAGACACTCACACAAACAGGCGCACAAGGGGCCGCGCTGGGCCACCCCTTTGTAGGGCGCTAGCCGATTGAATCTTTTGAACTAGCGGGGTTGATCCTCTGATGCCGTTGGCAAGACGCGTTGCATTAGTCTTTGCAACACTCTGCCAATATCTTGCAATATCAGGTACAAGCAAGGCACAAGAATCAGTGTGAGCAAGGTTGCGAACATCACGGCAAAGCCTAACGCCACTGCCATGGGGATCACAAACCGTGCTTGTAAGCTAGTTTCAAACATGATCGGCAGTACCCCGGCAAAGGTGGTGATGGAGGTGAGAGTGATGGCACGAAAACGCGCGCAGCCGGCGTCAATCACCGCTTGTTTGACTGCAACGCCCGCTTGCCGAGCCCGGTTGATGTAATCGGTCATTACCAGTGAATCGTTGACCACCACACCTGCCGCGGCAATTAAGCCAAAGGTCGACATCAAGCTCAAATCGATATCAAACCAATAATGTCCCCAAATGGCGCCGGTGAGACTAAATGGGATCACCGACATAATGATTAATGGCTGGGTGTAACTTTTTAATGGTACGGCAAGCAATGCATAGACCACGATCATGCCAGCGATAAAAAACAGCAGTTGCTCACTTTGCTGAGCTTGTTGCTCCTCAATCGAGCCACTGAGCTCACTGGTGACTTCAGGATAATCGGCCAACACATCAGGTATTATCGATTGTCGAATCGTTTCAACCACTTGGTTGGGTTCTACTTGCTCTTCATCAATGGCGCCATAGACGTAGACAGTGCGAAACCCTGCTTCACGGCGAAGGCTACTGATCCCAGGCTGTTGCTCAAAGTTGACCACATCACCCAGCATCACTTGTTGCCCCGTTGGCGTCGTAATCACGGCATAGCGTAGCGATGAGAAGGTTTCTCGCGTGCGCTTTGGATACCGCACCATGACTTTGATTTCTTCACCGTCTCGGATCAATCGCTGTGCTTCACCGCCATAAAAGCTGCCCCCAACTTGCTGGGCAATGGTCGTCAGATCCAGTCCCAGATCATGGGCGACGGGAGTGAGCGAGATCAGAATTTCCTGACTGCCAGAATCCATCGAAGAGGATATATCGAAAAGCCCTGGTTGCTGATTAAGGCGTGACATCAGCGCCCGCCCAGCGGCATTGAGGGTATCAATATCGGGGCCGAATAACAGGTAACCAAATTCATCACCTTGTTCTCCGCCGTTGACATCGTCTTGAATGGTGAGCTTTTTCACCCCCGGAATATCAGGCATGGCATCGCGCCAGCGCCGAGAGAGTTCAAAAGTGGTAAAGGGGCGAACGGCATCATCCACCAAGGGGATCACCAGCTGCCCAGCGGTTCGGCCCTCATTAAATACCAGGGTTTCTTTGATCATGGCTTGGCCGGTTTCCGCTTGAGTGTTGTTATCAACGTCGTAGACCATACGCTCGATAGCTTTTAGGGCAGCGATGGTTTGTTCGCTCGATGCGTTGTTATTCATCTCTAAACGAATATTGGGGAAGTCATGTGGTACTTTCGGCGTCGGCACCATACGAACGTGGCTGGCCACCACCAAAGCAATACTGATTGCCAATAGGGCAATGAATACGGTAAGTACAGACCAACGCCAGTGTGTGGCCCGGGTGACTGTACGACGATAAGGGCCGTGAATGAATTGCTGAAAACGGCGGTTAAAGCGTTGGCGTAAGCTATTTGGTTTAGGGGTAGAAAAGTGGGTATGAGCAAGGTGTGCTGGAAGGATGAGTTTGGATTCAATCAAACTAAATACCAGACACAAGATGACAATGGCGGCGATACCAAAGAAGAAGGCACGCTCTGGTCCACTAGACATCAAAAAAGGGGCAAACACTGCAATGGTCGTTAATACCCCAAAGGTAGCGGGTGTTGCAACCCGTTGAGCACCGGCAACCACGTTATTCACACCACCGCCCTTATGCTCGACTTCGGTATAAACGCTTTCGCCTATCACAATGGCATCATCAACGACGATCCCCAACACCATAATAAAGGCAAACAACGACACAATATTAATACTGACCCCTATCACTGGCATCAGCATAACCGCGCCAAGAAAACAAACGGGCAGTCCAACGAGCACCCACATTGCTAGCTTAAAGCGTAAAAAGAGGGTCAGTAACAACGCGACGAGCACTGCCCCTTGCAGCAAGTTTTTGAGCATCATGTCCAAGCGCGCGTTTAAGTAGTGGGTCATATCAACCACGGACTTTAGCGCCAAGCCGGCTGGAAGCGTGTTGTTTTTCGTCTCGATGTAATCTTTGACTGCGGAGGCGACGGTAACCATGTTTTGCGACGCTGTCGCGTTCACCGAGAGAAAGATGGCATTTTGCCCAGAGTATTTAAAATAGCGCTCACCTTCGGTAAAGCCATCTTTAATGGTCGCGATATCTTGCAGTCGTAGCCGGCTACCATTTGGACCAATTTTAATCGGGATCTGTCGAAATTCGTCGCCGCGATAGCGTTGGTTTTCCACGCGAATGGCGATCATACCGCTATCGGTGCGCACTTCACCGGCTGAGAAGTTGGCTGAATAGCGGGCTATGGCATCACTGACTTGACCCAGAGTGAGGTCGTATTTTCTTAATTGTTGCGGTGCAACTTCAATGGCGATTTCGTAGTTAGGGGCACTGAGCTCGACTAATGTCACATCGTTAAGTTGAAGTAACTCGTCTTCGATGTTTTGTGCGACGGGTTTTAGCTCGGTCAGTGGCTTGTCGCCCACCACCGCCATGCGTATCACTGTTTGTCGAAACTCAACTTGCGACACATTGAGCGGCTCCATAGACGCGGGCAGATTAGAAATGGCATCGACTTTCTGATTCACCCGATCCAACACCACATTGAGGTCTTCGCCAACATCCACTTCGATTTCGACACGGCCAAAGCCTCGGCGTGCTGTCGATACCACAGACTCAATGCCGGTGACATCTTTAATGGCTTCTTCAACCTTTACGAGGATGCTTTCTTCAACCTCTTGTGGCGAGGCGCCTGGGTAGTCAGCAGTGATATGGATATAATTAATTTCGATGTTGGGGAACATCTGACGTTGAATAAAGAAGTAGCTCGCGATCCCCATGATCAATACAAAAATCATGATCAGATTCGCCGCGACAGGGTTATGTGCAAAATACGCAATGAGACCACGAGGTGGCGTAGGGGCTTCATTCATCGTCGTCGTTCTCCTGCGCAACCTGCGATGCCACGCGTACCGTCATTCCCGCTTCAGGAAACTCGGGGGGCGTTGTCACAATCTGGTCATTGGCACTTAGCCCTTGGTCCGCATAAAGGTATTGCCCTTCGGCACGGACGATATTCAAGGCGCGAGATGAAAGTTGGCCCTTGCCATCGACTACCCAAACTTGTCGATTATTTGCCAAGGCTTGGGGAAGTTTAAATACTGCGTCTAACGTGGTGCCGTTAAAGGCCACCTCAACATAACTGCCGAAGGGCAGAGTTGGTTTAGGCGAGCTGATACCGTAGGGGTCATCAAGACGCACAACCACACGCATCATCCGTGTACTTTGTTCCACAATCCCTAAATCACGCACCACGGTGCCTTCGCGATGAATCGGCGATGTGCCATTTCGTGTCAGCGAGGCCTGAATCCCTTCGAGTTGTTCGGGCAGAAATGCACTGTCAAACCCAGCCACAGGTACGTGGACTTCCGCCACTTCAACATTGTTGATCGTACCCACAGTCGTGCCTGCGCTAATATATTGACCCACACCGATATCGCGTGAGACCACTAGGGCATCATAGGGTGCAGTGACTTGACAGTTATCAAGATCGCGTTGAGCGCGTTTTAATGCCGCTTGGGCCGACTTCACCCGCGCCTTGGCCGTTAATAGTTGTGGTTTGCGTAAATAGAGATCGGTGACCTGTGTCGGAGGCAAGCTTTTTGCTTGGCGCTTTGCCACTGCGGCTTGCGCTTGTTCTTCAATGAGAGCGGCTTGCGCGCTGGCGAGATCGGCCTCTGCACTGAGTACCGCCGCCTGATAATTATCCGCCTCAATAGAGAAGAGCACGTCGCCACGTTTTACGATGCCACCGGCGACAAAATTCGGGTGCCAATCCATGACTTCTCCCGATACTTGCGCGGAGATTTGCGTGGTTTCCAGCGGCATTAATTCACCATGCCCCGTGATGACTACTTGATGTTGCGTAGGCGTGATGAACTGCGTATCGACGATCGGCGGAGGAGGAGCGGGATTATCGACCTGTGTCTCTGATTCTGTTGCCGCAATAGCAGTATAGCCAAGGTAGCCGAGCCCTAATACCACTAAGGGCAGAATCCAACGTAGTCCTTTCATTAATGATGAGTCCTTTCTGTGCGTCGCCATGTGTAGTGTGACAGCCGATTCGGGTTATATGTCTATTAACTAATTTATCATGTAACGTCAGTACTGTGATGACACGCTAACTGATCTTTTGAATTTCATCATTTTTTGTTGCACTCAACACGTTACGACTGAGTGTGTCCTCCCGATCGCCTCGTTTCGGTCATCCGGCATGTGTCTTTTACTAAAACGCAAACCTGTTCTTTTTTTTCAATAGATAATTACATAGTTAGTTTTTATCTCACTTATTTTTACGTTTTTTACGTGATTTCTCTGAATTTGTTGGTAAAAAACAAGCGATCCACGCGGCTATAATCTTGTTATTTTCCACAATAAAAAAAGAAAGGGGTTTTTTTACGATTTTAACGTAGCGGTACAGGGTTTTATTGAATAAGAGAGGCTGTTTTATGTACCTATGGGAATAACGATGGTTACGCTTGTTTTAAGGTGTATTTATGAGCTAAAAAATAAAAAAATATACTATTCAGGTATTTATGTTTTTAGTGTTACATTTCAATGTCAGATCTATGTCATAAAAATGCCAAAAATATGCTCGCCGTCATATTATTCGTATTAAAAATTAAGTCGCGATTGATATTTTTCTCTGCGTATTTAGTCTGGAGATGTGGTTACACGAAATGTGTAAGCAGCGGGGTGAAAACATGACATGAATGTTTGTGTTTTCGAATCGGTTTTGCACTCGATAAAACTTAATAACCCAACGGGGCAAGACCTCATCTTGCAGGCAGCAGGAGTATTTCATGGAAAAGATGTTTAGTGTATCGACATTGGCTGCAGCGGTCTTGAGTGCAGTCGTGGCGGCACCAGCAATGTCACAAGATACAACGTCCGACTATGCAGAAAATGTATCGCCTTTTTTTGCTGATTCAACAATTAACGGCAATCTCAATATCTGGACAAGAGCCAGAGATCGAGGAAATTATGATAAGAATGGAGAAAAGGAAACCAATCTAGATCACGGTTCTATATTTACCAATCTCGCCTTTAATTCTGGCTATGCCGCGGATGTTGTAGGTCTAGATCTGATGGCATTTGCCACCTTTGATATGTGGCAAAACGGCAGCCCTGATCATGAAATGAACTTCTGGGGCGTGAATAACCCATACGACAAAGTGCCAGATGACAGTCAATGCAGTGGGGCGTGGGAGGAAGACTGCACAGATAACGGTGTTTCTTTGGCGACGGCTGCAGCAAAATTTAAGTTTGGAGACACAGCCACCGCGAAGCTTGGTTACTTTCAGCCTTCCGTCCCAAGTACCATAGGTATTAACTGGTCGTTTGCGCCAGGCACGCACCTTGGGGGTGAATTAGGTCTTAATTTTGACCAGCTTAATGTGGGTCTTGTGGTGTCAGAGCGTTATAAAGCGCCTTGGTTTAAAGAAACCTATGAATTTCAAACGACCAATGGTGAAGATGCCGGCACAGCGTATTCGCTAGGTGCGCGTTATGAGCTCGATAACGGTATTTCACTCGATACGGCCTACGGCGCGTTAAGCGATGGTGATCGTTGGAATGCACACCTTAAAGTGAAAGGTACCACAGAGGGTGGCGTGTATTGGTCGCCGCAACTCTATGTGGTTGATGACGATGAACAATATGATAGCACGGCATTCCAGCTAGCTATGCTTACCAGTATGTCATCAGGTCAATACTCTTATCGTGCAGAGGCCACTTATACCGAAGCCGACTCTGGAGATCCTGCTGTTGTGCAAAATCTAGCGTATCGTCTGACAAGCCAATACGGTGGTTCGAACGGTACTTATGACATTTGGTGGAATAATCGTTCCGATTTTAACCATGACGAAGAATTAGCAGTATTTGGTTCATTGTCCCGTGATTTCTCTGATATCGGCGCGACTGGCTTTAGTGCAGGCTTGAGCGGTGCTTATGGGTTTGGCTCATCGGCTCAAGGATATGAGGATTTAACCGAGTACTCGTACAGCTTGTTTGCTGATTATGCGATTCAAGCCGGTGCCCTTAAAGACGCAAAAGTTAGCTTTTACTTCACGCAGTACTTCAATGATACGGATGTCGGTAACTGGGCACCTTACACCAATCTCTTCCAAGATGAAGATGACTTTAAGCTAACATTAGCGATTCCTTTTTCAATTAAATAACGTCTTTTTTAATACTGCCTTTTAGCTGAGCCCTGTGCTCAGCTTTTTTCATTGGCGCACAAAACCACCGCATAGGACATTCGATTTGGTGGCTGTTTGAACAGTTTGCTGCTTTTGTCTTCGCCTGATATCGATTTAGCAAAAAAAAGATTGATTTATATTGGCAAATCATTAAATTGAACCGCGTCTATGAGGTGCGCCCCGGTGGTGGAATTGGTAGACACAAGGGATTTAAAATCCCTCGACGTTCGCGTTGTGCCGGTTCAAGTCCGGCCCGGGGCACCATAGCACTCATAGCCTGTGACATCATCATGTCACATCCCTTCCAAGTTCTATCTCTATTTTATTGAAGCACTCATTCATATTAAGCAACCAATCAGCTGTATTGCCATGATGTTGTTAGGCCATTAATTGTGCTTCTTATTCGCTTTTATCGTTCCTTATTGCTCCATTTTCTCCCATAAACTAGTTAAAAAGAAGCCTCATACGCTCATTAAGCGATATATTCTATTTTTTCTATCATAATCGGCACCGCTGTCTAGATTGCTGACTAATATTGATATGTTGGTTAGTAGTGATAATAAAAAGGGACAGTGTATGCGTTGGCAAACTCTTTCAATCAGAAAGCGGATTTATATCGTTCTCTCCACCATTTTAGTGCTCAGCACGCTGATTGCGATGGTGCAACAAGCGATGTTATCAGCAAACAAACAGCTTGATGATTTAAAAAATATCATTCTGCCTAGTCAGTTACGTGGGTTGGCATTTGAGATCAGTAATGAACTGCAGCCAGCAATTACGGGCTCTAACTTTCTTGCTCACCATTCGGGGCTAATCGATTGGGTGGATAATGGCGGAGACTTATCTAATCTCGCGCCAATCCATCAGGCACTTTCCAACGCGAAAACGCGTCTTGGTGCAGATAATGCGTTTGCGACGATAGACACAGAGCAAGGCAAGTATATTTTTACCTATGATGGTGAGCATCGGAGCAGCTCGATGCAGACCTACCCTTATCGTGATTTCTACCCCAATTTTTTGAATAAAAATCAACCTTATGAGCTGAATATGAATCGCGATGTGAATAACAGCGAGTATGTGATTTTTATTAATTATCGGAGTGTCCCTGTCAACGCTGCTACCGGTCAGCCTTATGTGGTGGCGGGTGTCGGCTTTAATGTCAGCAGTTTGGTTAATCTCGTGCAGGGTTTTCGCATTGGAGAGCAAGGGCGTGCGATGTTAGCCGCGCGCGACGGCAGCGTAGAGGTGGCACCAACGGACTCCGCACTGAATGCAGACAACGCCAATCGCTTTCAGCAAGCGGTGACGAAAGGAGCCAATAAACCGGTTATTAGCGAAGTAACTATTGATGATAAAGCATTTTTTGTTGGATCTTACTGGCTAGCAGACTTAGATCGCTTTGTGGTGGTTGAAATCCCTAAAGCACAAATAACGCAACCCATCTTGAATCAGTTTATCCAGTCTTTGTTAGTAACCTTGGTGTTTATTGCCATTGCGTTGCTTGTCACGCACTGGGTGATCAGTAATTTGACCCAACCGATCAAGCAACTCTCAGCTGAAGTCGATGAAATTGCCAATAAACTCGATTTGGGTCATCAGATATTAGTAAAAGATCAGGCCGAAGTCGGACGTCTTGCCAATAAAATTAACGGTCTATTAGCGCGTATTCGTGACGCATTGCAGGCAGTGAACCATACCGTTGACGAGTCGCAATCCGCATTTGGGGTACTAAAACAGCAAGCCCACGAAGTGAATCAGGCAGCGATGGTGCAGCAACAATCGCTGCAAACTATCTCTGCGGCCAGCCAAGATATTACTGAAATTACCACTGAGGTGACGGATTCGGCAAATCACGCCGGCGAGCTGTCTCAGGCTGGGAATGCGGCGCTTAAAGAGGCCTTAAGTGGTATGCATACCAGTTTGCGGCATATTGAGCAACTGGGTGAAAACATGACCTCGAGCCAAACTAGCTTGGATGAGCTCAACCACCATATTGAGAATATTCTTCGCGTGCTTGAAGTGATTAGTGCCATTTCCGAACAAACCAATTTACTGGCACTTAACGCGGCGATAGAAGCCGCACGCGCGGGGGAACATGGCCGCGGCTTTGCGGTGGTTGCTGATGAAGTGCGCTCGCTGTCACAACGTACCGGTGAGTCGACCAGTGAGATCCAAGAAATCATCAATCAGCTTCGTGCTGCATCCGACAATGTAACCGGACAAATTAATCAAGTGAGCCAAGATAGTCAGAATAGTCTTGATACTCACCAAAAAGCGGTTGCGAATATGGACACCTTGGATAGCAACCTACAAACATTATTTGAGCACAATGCGCGGATCGCTGATGGTGCTAATCGACAAAGCAGCGCCGTGAATGAGATTAATCAAAGTATTGAAGAGTTAGCGCAGCAGGGAGGTCGCACCCAAGAGGTATTTGAACAAAGTGAACAAGCAGTGACCAGCTTTGATCAACGCATGAAGGAGTTAACCAAAAAAGTCAGTGCTTTTAATGGGTTGAGCAAGTAACTATACGAGGTGTTGCACACAAATGCTAACGCCTTTATTGCTTGTGTCTTTGCCGTGCTCCGGTAGGATAGCGCGAGGAGGGCGGCATGAATCTAACCCAAATTGATGCGTTTTGTGCAGTGGCAGACACCGGATCAGTGTCTGAAGCAGCACGTCAACTGGATGTGAATCGCTCACGTTTAAGTATGGCGATTAAAGCGCTAGAACAATCACTTAACGCCGAATTGTTCTATCGCACCGGTAACCGTCTAACACTGTCGGAAATCGGCAAAGCTGTGTACAAAGATTTCGAGAGCATATCGGTCACGGCGGCGCGTATTCGCCGTACTTGCGAGCAAGCGAACGCGGGATTTAATGCCGAAGTATGGATCGCGCGTGATGATGCCATTCCCGATCAACTTTGGCAGGATTGGGCCCATCAGCTTAACAAGCGCTTTACCGCGACCTCCTTTAACCTTGTGCTGGCCTCGAGCGGTGATTTGGCCAACTTGGTTGAAACCCAACAAGTCGACTTTGCGTTTGGGGTCGATTACGAGCGTATTGACGACCCACGTATCAACTACCAACCGCTGGGTAAAATTCGCATGATGTCTGTATGTAACAGTGAGCATCCGTTGAGTCGACTACGTCGGGTCAGTGATGATCAACTACGTAACGCCATGCAAGCGGTAATGGTCTACCTCAACGAAAAAGACAATCCCGAGCTTCAACCCTTCTCACGCCGCTATATTGGCTTTTCTAGCTTTGAATATATGCTCAATACCATTTTGCAAGAAGAGGCATGGGGCGTGCTACCTGAGCCGCTGATCCGCAAACATCTCCGCGAGCAGCGCTTGGCTGTGATCAAGCATACTTACGGCCTCACGCAAGAAGACTATTGCCTGTTTACGGCGTCTGGTATGGCCGAACACCCTGGGATCCAATGGCTGAACGATAGCATTACTAACTATTTGTTTGATTTCTAGATCTTGTTTAATTTCTAAATCGTCTATTAAAAGTGATTTATATCATTGTCTTAGGCTGCTTTTTCGGGCGTTTTTAACTGACTCGAAAAAGTTTAAGATTTTCTGAGCGCACACATAGCGCTAGAATGCTTGCACTTGATTTCATCAACCCGGCTGATTGTCATCGAGCTTACTTGTTTTCATCGAGCCTACTTGTTTTCATCGAGCCTACTTATTTTCATCTAGCCCACTTATTGTCATCGAGCCTAATTATGACTGCCTATCTTCGTTATCTGCCTTTTTCTCTCGCGGTCCTCGCGTGCTTAACCCCCTGGGTCACTTCGCCCATCGCTTTAGTACTCGGTTTTTTACTTACGTCTTTGGGCGGGGTACCCAGCGGATTACCGCTCACTAAGATCACTAAAAAGCTCCTCGCGTACTCTATCGTTGGACTGGGGTTTGGTATTCCTTTGCAAGAGGCGTTGGCGGTTACCGGCGACGGGATAGGGCTGATTATTGCCACCATTACGGGCACTCTGGTGTTTGGCACGATACTGGCCAAGCTGATCGGGTTGGATCGAAAAACGGGTCATTTAATTGCCTCGGGAACAGCTATTTGTGGCGGCAGTGCCATCGCGGCCGTCTCGCCCGCCATCAATGCCGATGATGAACAAATTGGCCTCGCGCTGGGCACCGTGTTTGTACTGAACTCGCTAGCGCTGTTTGTATTTCCGATGATTGGGCATGCGTTAGGGCTTGATCAGCATACCTTTGGGACTTGGGCGGCGATCGCGATTCACGATACATCATCGGTGGTGGGGGCGGCGTCTGCCTATGGTGAGCAAGCATTAACCACCGCCACGACACTCAAGCTTGCACGTGCATTATGGATTGTGCCTGTCGCCTTTGTCAGTGCACTGATGTTTCGTAGTCACGCCAAAAAAATCACTATTCCATTTTTTATTGTCTTTTATTGCTTAGCTATCGGCATCAGTGATGTGTTTGTGCAAGCACAACCGATTTACGATGTGATTTTCGCGGTGGCTAAGCAAGTGTTGGTGGTGTGCTTGTTCTTGATAGGCTGCAGTATCTCTATCGCCCAGCTACGTGCCGCAGGCCCCAAGCCCCTGTTTTTTGGCATTGCGCTATGGGTGATTATCTCTTGCTCGTCGCTTGCTTGGCTGCTCTTTGCTGCTTAGTTGTCCGGTTTTGCTTCAGGATCACTCGTGCGGTGTGTCCTGAGGCAAACGGAGTACCGCGACCAATAAAAAAGCACTGAGTGCCGCAGCAAACTGCCACCATCCCGTGCTGGTCACTGCGAGAAAAAGCTGCAAGGTAATGGCAGCAAGCAAAATACCTTTCCTCATTTTCTTAGTCCATAAAGAATATAAATGTGCGTTTAGTATGCGCAATAGTTATATAAGAGCAAAATGCGATTTTGCGCTATCTCATAACTAAAATGTGTTTAGGACNGACACTGAGTGTCAAAAATACTGACAGTTGATTTTTTTTATAAATTATTGAAATTAAATGCCTTTCATTTTCCACTCAACGGGATGATGAAAACGCCAGCAAGTTCGCATTTGTAAAGCGGCGCAGTAGCACCAAGAATGTGTGCGTGTTTTCTACTTTTGGTGTTTTATGTCTCCTCAAAACGTGATCAATGAAAAGTCAGTCTTAGTGTTTTCGGCCCTTCTCGCATTGGGGTTTGCCATCGCTGGCCTGGCGGTCGGGTGGTTTGCTGGCTCTTTAGTGATTATGTTCGACGGTATCTACTCGTTGATTAGCCTAGTGTTAACTTTGTTGTCACTGGGCGCGTCATGGTATATCCACTCGCGCTATGCGAGGCCGATCACACGTGCGCTGCTCACTCCGCTTGTTGTCGCCATTAAAGGTGCCGTGATTATGCTGTTGGTGAGTTATTCCCTTTACGAAGCGGTATCATCCTTGGTCGAGGGCGGACGTGCGGTTAATCCGTCATTGGCGGTGTTAATTGGTATCGTCAACGTGGAGGGTTGCGGTTACGGATGGTGGATGATTGCGCGTAAAAATCAAGCAGGGCAAAGCCAGTTGGTGGAGGCGGAATCGCGCCAGTGGCAAATGGACACCTTATTAAGTCTCGCAGTCACCTTAGGCTTTTTAGGTGCTTGGTTAGTGGCGCATTCACCTTGGTCGGATTATGCGGTTTATGCGGACCCTATGATGATGGTATTGATGTCGTTCTACTTTATCAAAGTGCCGTTCATCATGGTGCGTAACGCGTTAAAAGAGCTCGCACCTGTCACGGTAAAGTGGTATCGCACCCGAACGATGACAGTTTAACTGCAATACATATGGCGGCAATCAGCCGCCTCTTTATGCCATCTAGGCGGTATATCTATCGCACCGTTATCAGCAGCCTGTCGTGCACCCGTCCGAATAGCCAAGTCACTACAACGCGAGTTTAGTGAGGTAGTGATGGCTTAACGTCAGTGAGCGTGCCAGCGGCTTGGGTAGGGTGTCGATTTCGAGGCTATCAAGCAGGTTTTTCACATGCAGCCCGAGTTCGGTATCACCACTGATACTGAGTTGGCGCTGGAAAAACAGCGTATCCGGATCGCAATAGTGAGTCGCCATTTTCAAAAACGCTAACCAATCTCCCTCGATACTGGCGTCTTCCTCCCCAGACAAGCGCACCAATAATTGGTTGTCTTCGTTGAGCGACACGAACCAATTCGCTTTGAGATCGCGCAAACCAATGCGAATGGTACGGCCAGCAAGAAAGTCGAACTCTTCCTCCGCCAGCGGCACGGCAAAAGCGGTATTCATCAATTTAGTCAACACCTGGGCCTGTAGCCCTTGTGGTAACTGAGTGATCGCTTTTAGGCCTGGTGTAATCAGATTGGGCTGAGGCAGTGGCAGAGCAAGGGGTTGTTGTGTGATTGGGTTAACGAGCATTTGGCTTTCCTTTGGTGCCAATGGTTGAGTACCACTAGAGTAGCGAGGTTGGAGGCGCTGCCATTGGATCCGAGTCAAAAATGAGGAGGATTTTTGTGGCAACAGCGTCATTTATCGCGATTTTTATCCTCATGGGGAAGTGAGCTTGATACATATCAACCCCCCACACTGGCAACGCCCTTATCTTAGCCGGACAATCATAAAATGGAATGCAATGTTATGGAGCTCCTTTGTCCGGCGGGCAATATTCCGGCGGTTAAAAAAGCGATCGAGCATGGCGCCGATGCGGTGTATGTCGGCTTAAAAGATGATACCAATGCGCGCCATTTTGCTGGGCTGAACTTCACCGACAGCAAATTGCAGCGTGCCAGTCAGTATGTGCATGACCACGGCAAAGACTTGCACGTTGCCATTAACACCTTTGCTCACCCCGATGGTTGGCGCCGCTGGCAATATGCGATTGATAGCGCCGCCGGAAATGGCGCTGATGCACTGATCCTTGCTGATATGGCCTGTTTAGATTACGCCGCCAACACCTATCCCGATTTGGATATACACCTTTCTGTTCAAGCATCCGCCACTAACGCTGGGGCGATCCGTTTCTATCAGCAGCAATATGGCGTTAAGCGAGTAGTATTGCCACGGGTGCTGTCTATTCATCAGGTTAAACAACTAGCACGCGATACCGATGTTGACTTAGAGGTATTTGCCTTCGGCAGCCTGTGCATTATGGCCGAAGGGCGCTGCTATTTATCGTCTTATCTTACCGGCCAGTCGCCCAATACCGTGGGCGCCTGCTCACCGGCGGCATTCGTGCGCTGGCAAGATACTGAGCAAGGGCTGGAGTCGCGCTTAAATGGTGTCTTGATTGATCGGTATCAAGCCGACGAAAAAGCGGGGTATCCCACCCTCTGCAAAGGTCGTTTCTGTGTCGACGGCAACCGCTATCACGCACTGGAAGAGCCCACCAGTTTGAACACCTTAAGTGTCCTGCCTGAGCTTTATCGCGCCGGGATCAAATCGGTCAAAATCGAAGGTCGTCAGCGCAGCCCTGCATATGTGGAGCAAGTTGCACGGGTATGGCGTCAAGCGATTGATCGCTGTGTCGCAAACCCTGATGCGTTTGATATTGCACCGGATTGGGCGCATTCGCTCGATAGCCTTTCTGAAGGGGTGCAAACCAGTTTGGGTGCTTACCATCGCAAGTGGCAATAAGGAATTATGATGCAATTTTCTCTCGGGCCAATCCTGTATTACTGGCCCAAGGCTGAGGTTGAAGCCTTTTATCAAGCGGCGGCAGACAGCCAAGCCGATGTGATTTATCTCGGCGAAACCGTCTGTGCTAAGCGGCGAGAGCTGAAAACCAAAGACTGGATCGGGCTCGCGCGTGAGCTGGCTGAGTCTGGTAAACAAGTGGTGCTCTCGACCATGGCGCTGATTGAAGCGCCCTCAGAGCTGACCATGCTAAAACGCTACTGTGATAATGATGATATTCGCATTGAAGCGAATGACGTGAGCGCGGTGCAATTTTTAAGCGAGCGTCGGCAGCCCTTTGTGGTGGGGGCGGCCATCAATTGCTATAACCCGCAAACATTAAAGCAATTTGTTGACCTTGGCATGACACGCTGGGTGATGCCGGTGGAGCTTTCGCGCGATTGGTTGGTGAATATGTTGAACGGCTGTGATGCACTGGGTATTCGCGACCAGTTTGAGGTGGAGGTCACTGGCTATGGTTACTTGCCACTGGCTTATTCGGCACGCTGTTTTACCGCGCGCTCAGAAAACCGTGCCAAAGATGACTGCGAGCTGTGCTGCCTAAAATACCCCAATGGACGGTTAACGGAATCCCAAGAGGGTCAAGCGGTATTTGTGCTGAACGGCATTCAAACCCAGTCCGGGCAATGCGCCAATCTCGTTAACGATTTACCGTCGATGCAAGGGCTGGTGGACGTGGTGCGATTAAGCCCACTGTCGCTTGACACCTTGCAATGGGTAGACAAATTCCGTGCTAACCAAGCAGGCACCCAGCCGCAACCGCTCAACCACGATTGCAATGGCTATTGGCACCATTTGGCGGGCATGGCACAAGTCATCGGGTAGTTGACTTTTCCTTTCAAGGTGCGCGATGAATCACTTCATCAACATGGTTTTTAAGGCATTGTCTACTATTATCGCTTAGCTAAATGGTTGCATCGGGCTATCGGGAATTAGGGCGACTCAACACTCGGATAGGAACACAAGGATGCAGGTGGGGCGTACCTCGGTTGAGGGCTTGGATGTAAATTTTGCCTGAATGTACAAATTGGTGACATGCATCATCAACATGCGCCGCATCTGTTTGCAACGCCTGGCCAAGCGGTCGGGCGTTTTAAGCCAAAGGAGCCAACATAATGATTGATAAACATACCGTGATGCGGGTTGCGCGGCCAACTGATAACTTAGCCGATATTACGAATATGTATTGTGAAGGATTAGGTTTTGAGTTGCTCGGGACCTTCTCTGGCCACAATGACTTTGATGGTGCCATTATCGGTCATCCGCATCACAATTATCACCTTGAGTTTACCCACCACCGCGGCACCCATGTTGGACCAGCCCCCTCACAAGAGAATTTATTGGTTTTTTATTTGCCGGATCACTCGGCATGGCAAGCCGCGTGCAAAAAAATCGAAGCGGCCGGATTTACACCGGTTTCGAGTTATAACAGTTATTGGGATAAAGACGGCTGCACCTTTGAAGATCTGGATGGTTATCGTGTGGTGCTTCAAAATCGCGAATGGGCATGGTGAATGTGAGTTAGCGCGTCTCTCATCAGCTCATAAGTTATTGGCTATTAACATTATTGGCATAACAGATTAGCGCTTTGTGTGATTGTCTATTAAGGTTACTCATGTTTAGTTAGCAATAACTAATGATAGCGTCAGTGCGGCCTAGTCAGGTGTTTTAGCGTTCGCACTGATGGATAAAACATAAGGAGAAAGCAATGTCTCAGCAACGCTCAACGTCGGGCGGTCAATGCCCCGTGATGCATGGTGGCGCAACATCGGAAGAGATGGCACACAAAACCTGGTGGCCCAATGCACTTAACCTCGACATTCTTCATCAGCACGACACAAAATCAACGCCGTTTGATAACGATTTTGATTACCCGTCAGCCCTAAAAACACTCGATATTGACGCACTTAAAAATGACGTTAAGTCGCTACTTACCGACAGTCAGTCTTGGTGGCCTGCAGATTGGGGACATTACGGCGGATTGATGATCCGCATGGCATGGCACTCGGCAGGGAGCTATCGCATTGCTGACGGTCGCGGTGGCGGCGCAACAGGTAACCAGCGTTTTGCACCTTTGAACTCATGGCCGGATAACGCCAACCTCGATAAGGCCCGTCGCCTTCTATGGCCGATTAAGAAAAAATACGGCAACAAAATTAGTTGGGCAGATTTGATCTTGCTCGCGGGCACGCTGGCGTATGAATCGATGGGGCTAAAAACCTATGGGTTTGCGTTTGGGCGTGAAGACATTTGGCACCCTGAGAAAGATACCTATTGGGGCGCAGAGAAAGAATGGCTGGCGCCAAGTGATGCTGAGAACAGCCGCTACTCTGGTGAACGCGATCTGGAAAACCCATTGGCGGCGGTGATGATGGGGCTGATTTATGTTAACCCTGAAGGGGTAGATGGCAATCCCGATCCGCTCAAAACTGCCCATGATATGCGTGTCACGTTTGAGCGCATGGCGATGAACGATGAAGAAACCGTCGCGCTAACTGCCGGTGGCCATACCGTGGGTAAATGTCACGGTAATGGCGATGCGAGCGTATTAGGACCTGAGCCTGAAGCGGCTGATGTTGATGAGCAAGGCTTAGGTTGGAACAACCACCAAGCGCGTGGCATTGGTCGCGATACGGTCACCAGTGGCATTGAAGGGGCTTGGACTACCCATCCCACGCAATGGGATAACGGCTACTTTTATCTCCTGTTTAACTATGAGTGGGAATTGAAGAAAAGCCCTGCGGGTGCCTGGCAGTGGGAGCCTATCGACATCAAAGAAGAAGATAAACCTGTTGATGTTGAAGACCCCTCGATTCGTCGTAACCCCATCATGACCGATGCCGATATGGCACTCAAAATGGACCCGGCCTATCGCAAAATCTCTGAACGCTTTTATCAAGACCCTGACTACCTGGCAGACGTCTTTGCCAAAGCCTGGTTTAAATTAACGCACCGCGATATGGGGCCCAAGTCACGTTACATCGGCCCAGATGTGCCGAGTGAGGATTTGATTTGGCAAGATCCCTTGCCTGCAGGACGTACCGATTATGACGTGGCAGCGGTAAAAGCAGATATTGCCAATAGTGACCTGACGTTGGCAGAGAAAGTGACCACCGCATGGGATAGCGCACGGACTTATCGCCAATCCGATAAGCGGGGTGGGGCGAACGGCGCGCGGATTCGCCTAGCACCGCAAAAAGACTGGCAGGGGAACGAGCCGGAGCGTCTGGCGAAGGTAGTCAACGTGCTGAGTAATATTGCTCAGAAACACCAGATTAGTCTCGCTGACACCATCGTGCTGGCAGGAAACCAAGGCATTGAAGAATCAGCAAAAGCGGCTGGTGTGGTCGTCGACGTACCGTTTGCGCCGGGCCGTGGTGATGCCACGCTTGAGCACACTGATGTGGATTCATTTGAAGTACTAGAGCCGGTCGCAGATGGGTTCCGTAATTGGCTGAAAAAAGATTACAACGTTCAGCCCGAAGAGCTCTTGCTTGATCGCGCCCAATTGATGGGACTCACCGCACCTGAAATGACAGTACTACTGGGTGGTATGCGTGTGCTTGGCACCAACTATGGTAGTGCCCCGGAAGGCGTATTTACCGATCGGGTCGGTGAGCTGAGTCATGACTTTTTCGTCAACCTGACGGACATGGCGTATCAGTGGAAACCTGTCGGCCGTAACCGCTATGAGATCATTGAGCGTAATTCGGGGGCAGTGAAGTGGACGGCGAGCCGCGTCGACTTAGTGTTTGGCTCTAACGCCATTTTACGCGCCTATGCAGAGTTCTACGCGCAAGATGATAATCAAACCAAGTTTGTGCACGATTTTGTTGCAGCGTGGGTGAAGGTGATGAACGCTGATCGTTTTGATCTGGTCGCTAAGCAATGATTTAATCGTTACAAATTGTGATCACCAAGCCGCCTTTCATTGATAGGCGGCTTTTTATTTGTCTTAAATCAAGTCAGGGCTCGGTTGTTGTCGTGCTACAGGCAGGGTTTTAGTACAGTGAGCTGAGTAAATTCCATCCAATTCTTTTATCTTTACCATCTGGCGGAGTGAATTATGCTAGAACTTCTCATTGGGCTAGTTGTAACCGTGGCTGTGGGTTACTTCATTGTCAAAGGTTATCGTCCTGCAAGCACTTTGCTGACCGCAGGGATTATATTACTGATCATCACAGGGATATTAGGGCACAGTGTTCTGCCGGCTAAATTAACGTCGACGGGCAATCTTTTTACTGATTCGCTGGAATATGTGAAATACATGCTGCAATACCGTGGTGGCGGCCTCGGGATGCAAATCATGTTGCTGTGTGGTTTTGCGGCCTATATGTCGCATATTGGTGCCAACAACGTGGTGGTGAAGCAGTTCTCTAAGCCGTTGTCGGTGATCAAGTCGCCCTATGTGTTGTTGGTTGCAGCCTACATTGTCGCTTGTTTGATGTCACTGGCGGTCAGCTCTGCAACTGGCTTAGGTGTGCTTTTAATGGCTACCTTATTCCCGATGATGACTGCGATGGGCATTTCTCGTCCCGCCGCGACTGCAGTGTGCGCGTCTCCTGCAGCGATTATACTTTCACCCACCTCGGGAGATGTGGTGATTGCAGCGGAAAAAGCAGGCTTACCGCTCCACGTGTTTGCGGTCGAAACCGTATTGCCGGTCTCTATTTGTGCGATTATTGTGATGGCCGCCGCGGCGTACTTTTGGAATAAATACCTGGATAACAAAGAAAACACGCCGATGGAGCGTGTGGACGTCTCCGAGATAGAAACTCACGCGCCAGGTTATTACGCCGCCTTACCTTTTCTGCCTATCATTGGGGTGTTTTTATTTAATGGTGAAACCATTCCGGGCCTCTATCTAGATATCTACACTATTGTGGTGCTCTCTATCTTTTTAGGTGCGCTCGTCGACTTCGCCACCAAACGTTTTAATGGTCGCAAAACGTTAGAAGATCTGGATGCGTGTTATGAAGGGATGGCGGATGCCTTTAAAGGCGTGGTGATGCTGTTAGTCGCTGCAGGGGTATTTGCACAAGGCCTTATGTCAATTGGTGCGATTGACAACTTACTCGGCTTAGCAGAAAGCGCTGGGGCAGGCGGTATTGCATTGATGATGCTGCTTACTTTACTCACCGTCGCAGCCGCTGTTGCCACTGGCTCTGGAAATGCACCTTTCTATGCGTTTGTTGAATTAGCACCGTCTTTGGCAGCGAAAATGGGCCTCAATCCTGCATTTTTGATTATCCCTATGCTGCAAGCCTCTAACTTAGGCCGAACCATATCGCCGGTGTCTGGAGTGATTGTGGCGACATCTGGGATGGCAAAACTCAGCCCGTTTGAGGTGGTTAAGCGCACCTCGGTGCCGGTCCTCTGCGGGTTAATTACCGTGATTATTGGCACCCTTGTATTGGTGCCGATGATGGCGTAACGTCGCAAGGCATGAAACGCTCGCGTGCAAGTGCTCGCGGGCGTTTTTAATCGTATCGCACCATAGACCAATACAGTTTTGGAAGCAAACAACATGACTGCCCCGACCAAAATCACCTTTTTCTCCACCTTAACGCCCATGGTGGCCGCTGGTGTTAAAACCATCACCATTCGCGATGAATCTGAAAGTCACTATCAACCCGGTTCGCGCGTCGCGGTGCATCAGCTAGAAACTGATCATTATGTATGTGACATTGTGATCGACAGCGTTGCTCCGCTAGCGTTCGAGGACATTAATGCCCGTCATGCTGAACAAGAGGGGATGTCGCTTACCGAGCTGAAGGCGCTGATTTTGCAAATCTATCCAGCGCGTCCCCCGTTGTTTGTGATTGATTTTCATCTGGCTTAACAGTTCGCGCTTGTTCGTCGTAGCGCGCCATTAAAAAAGCGCCCGATAAACGGACGCTTGGTGAGTCAGTTGACTGATAGGTTTAGGCCGCTGAGTAACGTTTTGCCATATTATTCGCGGCTAACATGGCGTGATAGACATCCTCTTCGCTGACCGTCATTGGCATATTGCCCATGGTGTCACCTTCTGCACAAGCGATACGCGCAACTTCACGCCACTCTTCTTCAATAAAGGTTTTTAGTCCCATTTGCTCTAGCGTGAGTGGTAAACCCGCTGTTTTGATAATTCTAACCACATTATTAATTTCATCTTTAGGGGCGTTTTCCAGTACCAATTGCGTCAACAACCCAAAGACGACTTTTTCACCGTGCTGGGCATGGTGCAAATCAGCCACGGCGGTCATCCCATTATTTACGGCGTGCGCGGCGGCGAGACCGCCAGCTTCTGCGCCCACACCACTTAGATAAATTGTTGCTTCGATCATTTGCTCAAGTGCTGGCGTGCTTACTTTACTGGCTAGTGCGTCCATGGCGGCATCAATGTTTTCGCTGAGTAACTCATAGCAAAGCTGAGCGAGGCCAAGACCAGTGCGAGAGGGGCGCTTTTGGACCAAGTTAACGCCGTCGGCACGATAACAGGCGCGTGCTTCAAAATAGGTAGCCAACGCATCGCCTACACCCGCCGCAAAGAAGCGTGCTGGCGCATTGGCAATAATACCCGTATCGGCAATCACCGCATCTGGGTTTTGTGGCAAGAATAAGTAGCGGTCAAACTCACCGTCAGGTTTGTAGATCACTGACAAGGCGGTGCAAGGAGCATCGGTTGAGGCGATAGTGGGATATAAAATAACCGGTACTTTTCGCTCGTACGCGACGGCTTTGGCGCAATCGAGGGTTTTACCTCCACCAATACCGACGATCACATTGGCTTTTTGCTGTTCAGCGATACCGAGGTTACGGTCAATTTCTTGCTGGGTACATTCGTACTGAAATTTCTCAACATGGGCCGCCAAGCCCTCTGCGCGCTCAATGGCAGGCAGTGAGGTTTGGCTAACTTGATCGAGAAAGAACTCATCACAAATAATATACGCGTTAGAACCAAAGTCTTGAACGCTTTCCGGCAATTGTGCGAGTAAGCCTGTACCAATGATGAATTGTTTCGGAGACGTTACCGTGCGAGGGGTCGTTGCCATAATGAGCTCCATTGTTATCGTAAAGTTTCTTTATACTAAGAGATATATAAGATTACGCAGTTTCATAGAATAAGTATTTGATCTAAATCGAATATTAATAACTTTCTGAGCGGCATGTTTTATCCAATGCGTTATCTATTAAGCAAATACCGGATCCATGCTGCCGGCTTCTCGGGGGGCCATCAGCTTAAAGTTGTCGCTGTAGTCCACAGGAATGGCGATAACAGCTGGGCCTTGAGTATCTATGGCTTGTTTAAGTTGGGTGACTAAATCTTCTTGTCGTGTGACCGCATAGCCCTTGGCGCCAAAGGATTCGGCATAGGCTTTAAAATCAATCGGACCAAATTTCACCCCTGAATAACGCTGGTACTTTTTAACTTCCTGCATTTCCACCATGTTATAGGCGTTATCGACCCAGATGATGTGCAGCAAGTTACACTTGAGACGCACTGCCGTTTCTAGCTCCATACTTGATTGCATAAATCCACCGTCTCCGGACACGGACACCACTTTACGGTCGGGGTTGAGCAAGCTCGCGCCAATTCCCCACGGCAAGGCGACGCCCATGGTTTGTTGGCCATTAGAGACCAATAGTTGCCGAGAGCGGAAGCAATTAAGATAGCGCGCAATCCAAATATGGAAGCTGCCCATGTCTAAGCACAAGGTGGTGTCTGGAGTGATCACATCCTGCATGGCTTTAATCAAATGCAGTGGATGCATGGCAAAATCTTGGTGTGAACGACTGTATGCTCGAATAGCTTGGCGCTGGTGAGCCACTTCTTCAAGTAAATCAACTGTTGATGCGGGCATCAGCCATTGATGGTCGAGTTGTTCGGTGAGCGCATTAAGGGTGGGCTCAATCTGGCCAACGAGCTCCACGCTAGGGCGGTAATAGTGCTCAATTTCTGCTGGTGCCACATCGATATGGACAATATCGGTGTGTTGCGTGTTCCAAAGCTCTGGATCATATTCAATTGGGCCAAAACCAATGGTGACGATCAGATCAGCGTTCGCTAACAAGAGATCACCGGGCTGATTATTAAATAAGCCGACCCGACCCGCAAAGCGCTGATAGTAGGTGATGTCGACGGTACCAGCAGCCTGATAGGTCCCGATGACGGGAAGCTGGGTACGATTGAGTAGGGCGCGAATAGCTGCGGCATTTTCAGGACGGCTGGCTTGTAACCCCAGTAAGAATACCGGATTATGCGCCGCTTTGATTTTGTTGGCCGCTTCGCGGATAGAGCGCGTCTCAGCCATCCCTAATGGTGCCGGGAATGAAGGCGCGAGCACACCACTGTCGACCGGTTGGTTAAGAATATCCATAGGTAAACTGACAAACGCGGCACCCGGGCGACCGCTTTCCGCTGCACGAAAAGCGTTGGCAAGGATTTCAGAGGTCGCTGAACCGGCTTGGACTTCGGCACTGTATTTGGTAACCGAATTGAAAATGCTGACGGTATCTAGGCTTTGGTGGGTTTGTTTTTGTTGATCGGCACGTTTCACCGCACCACCTAAAGCAACCACAGGATCGCCTTCAGAATTAGCAGTCGCCAGTCCAGTCACCAGGTTCGTGCAGCCCGGGCCGGACGTTGCCATGGTGACGCCCGCTTTACCGGTTAAGCGGCCAATAACACCGGCCATAAAGGCGCCATTCGCCTCATGGCGGACCGGGATCATTTTGATATTGGTATCTTCAATCGCATCAAAGAGGCGATCAATTTTTGCGCCAGGTATACCAAAAATATACTCGACGCCTTGGCGTTCTAAGTGGGTTGCGACCAGTTGTGCGCCTGTGTCCCAATGCGTTGTTGTTGTCATGTTGGGCTCCTCGTGAGGTTAGCTCCCTATGGGAGGTGATATTATTTTTCTGCTTGTTCGATAGCGGCGTGAATATTGTCTGGTGTTAAGTTCGCGCCCAAAAATTCCGCGTTGGTGGGGAGGTCAATCACCAACTTGGAGACGCGGCCGATTTGCAAGGTGCCGCATGCCAACTCGTAGTCTTGGACATGGCCGCCGCCTGCGCGAGTGTCAGTGATAAAGTGCTCGTGATAGCCTGCGACATTGATGCCCTGGGTATATTGCGGGCTACGGAAACCAGCAATTACGCCATTAACGTGATCAAAACGAAATTCTGGCTGGGCACCGATGGCCTCGAGCATGGGCTTGTATGGCGGTGTTTGCTTGGGCACGGTGCGCGTACGCACATGCTCGAAGGCACCATCAATTCGAACGGCACAGAACAGATTGTCACTTGGTACCAGTGTGTCGATTACGTCGTGCAGCTCTTGGCGCGACATGGGATGATCAAACTGTTGTGTAATGTCTGGTTTGAAAAAGGTCATAACGGCGAATGGTGTTTTTTGCTCAGGATCCGCGCGCCTTGCCGAGCCATCGCCGCGTAGTTGAAAAATCGTCTGATCAAAGGCGATGAGTTCACCGTCCAATTGGTTAAAGGTCCCTAGGCCAAAGTCGCCATGCTCGAGCAGGTCGGCCATGGTGGTCTCGCCCTCATACACGCCATCAATCAAGGCACTCATCAATGAGGTTTGATAAATCTCACCTTCTCCTGTTTGTTGGTGATGCTTGAGATAGGCGGCGGCGACATGTTCTGCACAGTGGCAGGTTTGGGTGCTCATAAAGCGTCCTTATAAACCGAAGTCAGTTAGGTTAAAACCGAATCTTGATGATGCGAGGTTGAAGAAGGAGACACCAATACAAATAACGTTGGTTTTGATATCTAAAAGATATGGCACATGGAAAACGTGGTAAGATATTGAATCCAAACAGTTGATAATGCGCAGCATTAAGGCATGACGATGGAGTTTAGGTATTTACGGTATTTCGTCACAGTGGCCGAGTGTCAGCACTTTACGCGCGCGGCTGAGAAACTGGGTATTGCTCAGCCGCCACTGAGCCAGCAAATTAAAAAGCTAGAACAAGAGATAGGTGTGCCCTTATTAGAGCGCCTACCGCGAGGTGTGTCGTTGACACCAGCAGGAGCGGTGCTTTATCAAGATGCGGTAAAAATTCTCAGTCAGTTAGATCAAGCCGTGCAGCGCACAAAGCAGGTTGCCCGCGGGGAACGTAATCAAATACGCCTCGGTTTTGCCAGCTCGACGGTCGTCAGCCAACAAGTGTTAGCGCTGGTGCGAGGGTTACAAGAACATCATCCCGATATCGACTTTCAGCCGGTCGAGCAGCCCATGCCATCATTAGTGGAAACACTTCGTCAACAAGAGGTGGATTTAGCTTTCTTACGTTTGCCTTGTTATGCCAGTGAACATGTGGCGCATACCGCCTTATTTGATGATCCCTTTAAACTGGTTGTCGCGGCTGACCATCCTCTCGCGACATGTCACAGCGTGACGTTGTCACAGCTCGGCAATGATCCGATCATTCTCTTCCCTCGTGATATCGGGCCTGGGCTCCATGACGCGTTATCTGATGCATTAAAAAGCGCAGGATTGACACCATCTTCTGCATCGCTTGCGCCACAACTCCATTCCGCAACCGCAATGGTATCCGCGGGTTTTGGCGTGGCCTTGGTTCCCGCTTCGCTAACCACCCAGTTGAGCGACCACGTGTCTGTGCTGTCGCTGGCACAGATGCCTTTGAGTAGCCAAGTGGTGCTGGCTTGGCAACGCACGAATACTGCCCAAGTGGTGCGTCGCTGTATTGCAACGGCACGCGAATGGGCGAATGCTCAGTAAGCCACCCAGATCGTCATCGTGTTCAACGCTAACGTGCGGCGTGTTGTAAAAATTCGAGTTGCATACGCTCTTGCTCGGACATTTGATAGGGTGTGTCCGATAATTGGTCAATGTCAAAGACGCCCAATGAATAGGTGTCTTTCGGAGTGATACCAAATTGTGCTCGTTCGCCGGGGGAGCCTGACATGCGTTCAATCACGATATTTTTTAGCTGCCACTGCTTATCGAAGCCGAGTAACGTTTGCTTAAACGCTTTTAATTCAACAGTGTGATCGCCTTCCTGAAGCCGTTTTTTGGTGGTGAGAAACGCAACGGGTTCGTCGTTTTGGGTGAACAGATTGGCGCGAAAACGATAGATTCCGCCCTTATCGACATTAAGTTGTAAAGGGATAATCATATCGGCATCACGACCAAAGACAGGGTTTATTTGCGCTAACTGGGCAATCGGCTGATATAGCCTAAAATCGGCAGTGAGCACATCATGCCCAGAATCAAAGTCTAGGATCGCCTTGAGACGTAACTCCATCGGCCAGCTTTCGTCTGGCTCAATCTGCCATGTGTCTCCCGACACGGTCTTTGTCTCAATCACCTGGTTGGTCCTGACATCAATAATCTCTAAGACGGTTTGATTAACAGGTAAAGAGGCAACCAATGACGCTTGTATCGGCTTGGGATAAAAATAGCGGTATTGACTTAATTTGAGCGCTGCTTTCTCGGTGCCATCAAGTATAGGAACGGGTGTACTGATATGCCGATTCCAGTGCAAATAAGGGCTTTGCGGCGAGGCGATGGGTATTGAATAAGGCGGATGTTGGATTTTTTCTGCATAATCCGATGCAATGTAGCTAAGCGAGTTTCGCATGCTAACCGGTACAATATCTGGCTCAGTGGGTTGGGTTTGTTGTACGAACGTTGTGACCTCTTCGTCTGTTGTTTGGCTCGATGATGACGCACTCTGTTCGTTGGTACGCACTATCGTGTTGGTCGCCAGCGCCATAGACGCTGGTTCTGGTGTATCAAGCCACAAATAGCCGGTAATGCCGATAGCACTTATCAGAGTGACTGCCAGGATCAGTCTTGTCATTGCAACCCCTAATTAACGTGTAACGAACAAACTATCATGAGTGAGAAAAGTGAAGAAATCCGACAAGCTGCTTCCTCACCATAAAAAAGCAGCTTTGCCGATTTTGTCACAGTGTGTTGTGCTTATTGCGGTAGGGCGTACACGATCTCTGACAATGTGTCACGGTCCGAATCACGGACATATCGATATTTTTTGCCAAACCAACCATCCTTATCAAAGGTTTCAACTGAGATGCGTGATTGATCGCCAAGCTTGAGCTCTGGATCGGTGGCGGTAACTTTACCTCGATGCGCTGACTTAAAGATCGTGAGGTGGCTGTATTTATTCCCCATTAGCAACGGGTAGTGCATGGGGATAAAGCGTCTCACTCCTTTATGGACATAATCTAACTTGCCATCGAACTCAATCGCGGTCGAACAGCTATCAAATGCATCGACATCGGCAGCGCCACATGCAGAATGCGCGGCAACCACACCGTCATCACTGCCTGGAATAAAGGAAGATGTCGCCCCCAAGAAGTCAGAGCCATTGCCAACAAAGCGAATACGAGGGACACGGTTGTCAGGCCAGTTCGATAGTTGGCGTGCGTTAGCGACTTTTAAATCGTTCAGAACGCCAATATTGTCTTTGTTCGGTAACTGACCCATCCAAAGCGATACCGCTTTTTTCATTGTGTGATTAAGCCAACCGCCTCCCTGTGCCACATTGACAGCAATGTCTGCCATTTCGACACCACCACCGGCACCGGCAAAATCGAAAGTCCCTACAATATTGAGCGGCTCAAGACCTGCGTTAATCAGCCAATTTTCTTGGTTATCTAACAGATAGCGTGCAACCAAATCGCCGGTAGAGTGGGTGACTAAAAGGCAGCCGGACAAACAGGTTTCTTGCTCTGAAAGGGTTTTTAGCGCAGGCCAAAGATAATCGGAGGCGATTTTTCCTTCAATACGCTCATTGGCCGGCCAATCTATACGTGCATCAGCGTACTGCAGCCAGTAATCTTGCCAATAGTTAGCGCCATCTTGCACGACTTGATCGTGATCGGGGCGGCTTTGTAGTTGATCAGGCTGAAAACCGTGAATCAGTACCACCTTATAGGGGCCGATTGCGGCGAAGGCTGAAGCGGAAAATATGGCCGCCAGCATGAGTAATGCGCGATATATATTTTTCATTATTGTAGCCAACTTGTTTTGAGTAAACACTCAGTATTATATAGCGGATTGTACAATAAGTGCCACAATGATAATTAGGTCAACAATCACAGAGTTAAACGCAACCGTATTGCATTATATAAAAAAGCGCCACCTAGGGTAGCGCTTGATAATATTATCGTTACTTAGTTACTTAGTTACTTAGTTACTTAGTTACTTAGTTGCTATTGAAAGTAAACACGAACGTCGGTTTGGCTCCGGCTGCCGTCGCCAGCGAGTAGCAAGTACAAACTTTGCTGGTTGCGTAAGTCGATCTCAATGTATTGATTGCTACCGGGTCTTTCAGAGGCTGCCTGATTTTGCGCTTGCGTTGGCCAATACTCTTCAGCCGCAAACACGTTCAAATCACCTGCATCACCGTCTGCCATGACCCACACTTGCGCTTTGGTTGCGCCTTCAGGCACATCGGCATACAGGTAACGGCGTTGATAGACGCTGATGCTATTGGGACTTGCGACGTTAAGCTGAGCCGGGCGCAAGTCATCGGTGCCAGCCGGTGTTTCAGGCTGTGGCTCTGGCGTTGGCTCGGGATCGACTTGGCCTTCCGCATTTACCGCGACAGTGACATCGGTAAAGTCCCCGCGTCCGGTGACACTTAAGGTATACCGGCCTGGCTCCACATCGTTCAGGGTCACGGTTTCATTACTGGTTTGGTTCCACTCGGTGGTGTCAAAGTCATAATAGTGCGCCTGGCGGTCTTTGGCGACGTAGAGATCAGCATTGCCTTGGCCCGCGATGCTAAAGGTAAGCGCAGTGGCGGCACGGTTCAGGTCGATCTGATAGAGATATTCACTGTATGCCTGCCCGCTAATGGTGACGGTTTGTCCCAGGGATAGGGTTGTAACGTCTGGGTGCTCAGGCTCAGGATCTGGATCTGGACGAGGAGGCTCGCCGCCCTCTGAACTATCCAGCGTCGTCAGCCATTGCGAAAATGCGGGGCCATACTGTGCACCATACTCTTTGACTAAGCTTGCCCATTGTTCAAATTGTCCAGTTCGTCCGGCTGCGAGCAACGCATCTACCGCTTCTGGGTGCTTTTCAAACAAGAAGCGTACGGCCAAATACCCCCAACGATACACACGATTAACATCATGTTGGTAGGTGGTAGCAAACACGTCACTGAGTGAATAACCGCCTTCTTTGCCCAAGTGAATTGCTTCGGCATAGTCATCGCCATGAGCCATGTATTCAGCAAAGCCTTCCAGCCACCACACGGTATGACCATGACGCAGCACGTCGTTGAAGTCGCCGTACATGTTAAAACGGCCATCAAGATAATGAACGTACTCGTGTTCGAGGTTCCAAATGGAGAGCGATTTACCCTCGTCATTGCGGTAGGCAATAAAGCGAGCTTGGTTGTCAGGGCTTGCTGGGTCGCCCTCTAAGTACTGGCCGCCGTTATCGGTCGAGTTACCAAACAAGAACGATGAATAGGTTTTGTAGTCCGACGAGTTATCAAATACCACCACTTCAACACTGTCGTTTAGATCATCAGCCACCGCTTGATAACCGGAGCGAACAGTTTGATGAAATGCGTTTTCTTTTTGATGCAAGCTTTCACAGGCTTGTTGAGACTGCGCTTGTGTCATGCTTTGTGAGCGGATCACGGCAGGACCATCACATTGAAAACGATAGGGAACGATTTTGGTGGCTAACGTCGATTTGGCATTGGTGAGGCCTAATTCTTGGATTTTATCAGGGGCAAACGCGTCGACCATTTCAACCAGTCCGACCCAAACGGCATCGTTGGCGCCACCCAGAGGAAAACGAGGCAGAAGATCACGGTAGTGGGTTAGAACCCGTGCACGGATACTTGGCTGAGGTGCCATGAGTAATCGGCCCATCTCGCGGACTGTATTCGACACCAATAAAGCACCGTTTTCAGTTTGTGATRACTGAGGGTTATCAATGACAAACTGGTAGAGACGATCGATCAAAGACAAGTCAGCTGCAAGCACATCGTAGAAGGCTTGACGCGATTGGTGACCTGCCATGGCGACAAATAGATTGTTCAGCGCGTTGACATAGCCACGCTCTTGTAAGCGCGCTTGATTCAGGTTTTCCAGCAGTCGCAGTTGTAGGTTAAAGGTTTGTGGTAATTGCTTAATGCTATCGGCCATCAACGTCAGGCCATGTAATGCATCGGTTTGCGCACGGCCATCTTCGGTTGCAAAAGGGGATTGTAGAAACTGGACGATGGTATGCGCCAATGCTTCGTCAAGCTTATCAGAATAATCAGCTTGGTCTGTGTCACCATAAAAGCGGACGTAATAAGCTGCGCGAATATATTCAGTGAGGTTGGCGATTTGGCGTGCTTGCGTTGCTTGACCTTGATATTGCGTGACGGTTTGCTCTAGTCGCTGAGCGACTTTGCGGACAAAGGCTTCTTGGTAAACGGAATCATAACGGCTTGATTGGGTATCGTACCAGCTTGTAAAGCAGCTGCGATCCGCATTCGCAATCACTTGGATAGGGCTAGCACTGGCTGCTAAATCGGCGACCTCGCATGACTCGCTAGCCCATGCACTGGTGCTACTTAGCGCGGCAAGCGCGATAAGTGCCGAAAGAGGCTTGGGACGGGAAGGAAATTCATAAGACATTTCAAGCTCCTAGTTTAATTTGGGCGGAGCTTTTATAACGATTTTCTCAATATTTTTGGCGAATTAAGCCCAAATATTAGGGCTTAGTTCCACTTTGTTTGTCTTATCAGCTACTTATTCATCATTACGTTTCTTTTTCACGCAGGTGCAACTTGGCAATACGTTTGGTCACGGTATAGACGCGCTTCAGCGATTCGGTCCACTCCATTTCAATACTAAACAGTTGAAGACGATTGGGGTTATGCTCGACCAAACGCTCTGCTTGATGAGCCAGTACTTTATCCAATAGCGCGTTAAGGGTACGTTTGGTGTTTAGTACCCGCTTAGCCCGTTGCGTATCCCCACGTCGAATCGCATTCACGCTATCAAGTAACGCATGCGTCACCTTATCTTGGATTTCATCAAGCGTTGATTGCATTTCAGGGCTGATGCTAATCTCCGCATGAAGTGATTTATCCATGATGGGAACTAAGGTGTCTTCAATCAGATCAGCAATGCTTTCGAGTTGGTCGGTCACACTGATCAGCATGATTTGACGATCACTTTGTACCTGTGAAAGTGGCTCTTTACGCAGTCGTCCTAAGTAAAACAAAATATGCCCGTGTAGAATATCTACTTGTTGTTCTAGAGTCTCTATTTTCCCCAGCGCCTCCATGGCAGCGCTTTGTTCTTGCTGCGCGGCCAATTTTGAGGTTAGAGGCGGTAGGGCATTCATCATGTTACAAACTCTACGCCCAACGCGACCTATCTCAAGCTGCGCCTGGTCCATAGCAATGTCTGGCGTCATCAATAGTTCTTTCGACAAGTATTTCGGTGCGACAATCGGCCGTTCGCTGATCGTTGGTTTAGGCGTTTTTGGTATGATTTTTTTCGCGAGCCAAACAAATCCTCCCACGAATGGCAGCATAATAAGCGTATTCACGACGTTAAATAACGTATTCGCATTCGCGATTTGGCGCGGGAGCTCAGCTCCTAATCGTTCAACGCCGGTTAAATTGGGGTGAATCGGCGAAAGCGCGACACTCCAATCACTGAGCGTACTGATCATTGGCAACCAAATGAATACGCCAATAATGTTAAAGAGAATATGAACACTGGCGGTTTGCTTGGCTTCGCGAGATTTGCCGATGGCGGCCAATAATGCGGTGACGCAGGTCCCGACGTTAGCCCCCATGGCAAGTGCGATCCCACTTTCCAACGAAATAAAGCCTTGTCCCGCTAATACGATCACAATCCCGGTGGTGGCCGACGAGGATTGTACTAATGCAGTAAACAAGGCTGCAAGCAAGATAGCAAGGAAGGGGTTTCGCATTTGGGCCATGGCATCAATAAATGGCTGATAGCCGCGCAGGGGTGACATCGCCTCACTCATCATATTCATCCCCGTAAAGATGAGACCCAAACCAAACAGCATCTTGCCGTATTGCTTGGTTTTATCGGCCTTGGCGGTAAATTGAATAAAAAAGCCAATAGCGACCATCAGATACGCGGCTTGGGTGATTTTAAAGGCCACAATCTGGGCCGTTACCGTGGTGCCAATATTGGCACCCATGATCACGCCTGTTGCTTGTGTCAGTGACATCAAACCTGCAGAAATAAAGCCGATTAATAGCACTGTGGTGACAGAAGAAGATTGGATGGTTGCGGTCACACCGGCTCCTGTGAATACCCCAGCCACCCGGTTAGTCGTTAGTCGCGCTAACAAGGATTTGAGCCGACTCCCTGCGGCATTTTTAAGTGCATTGGACATCTTATCCATGCCGTATAAAAACAGAGCAAGACCTCCGAGCAGCCCCATGAGCATGGTCGGGTAATGAATCGACGATGTGTTGACCTCAGCGGCCCAGACAGCGGTAGGGATGAGGAGAAGGAGCAGCGCGAGGTGATGCCAGCGTCCGATAGTGGGAAATACCTTTTTTTGCATCCAATCTATCCATAACTTAATTGTTACCAATAATCATTAACATAGATGTAATAAATCAGTAATGCGAGAGATAGGTACCATTATCGGCGAGAATCGCGCGGGGATCACAATACGTCATCGCTTCACTGGCAAGGGATGGGGCGCATGATCAGTAACAGACAAATGAAGCGGCTGGCATGATGCCAGCCGCCATGGAAACTAGCCTTGGCAACGACCTTGGTAGCGCCAAACCCATTGGTTGGACATAGGATCAATGCCCCAATTGTTTTGTGAGGCTTGGAAAAAGTGTCCTTGATACTGAACCTGTACGCCGGCCGAGTAATAATTGTATTGACTCCAGCTAGGCATATTGGCGCAGCGATTTTTTTCTACACCGCGGTCATTAACCCGGGCTAAGACATTCGTGGTGTAGTTACCATTACTGGTTACCGTGACATAAATGTCTTGGCCTTGAACTTGGCTAAAGCCACAATACTCATCGTTGCCCGAATTGGTTGAACGACAGTCATGATCATTCGCGCTTGCCGGGCGACCGACAGCGGCATATAAATCGACATCGCCTTGGCCGCGATAGGTTTGTAACCAAACCGTACCGCGTGGTGCGGATTGAACCACAAACTGCTGTGCGCTTCCCGCTGTACCTTGAATTTGCACGGGCTGCTCTAAGGTGAGCGGTTTTAGCTGCGGCTCGGGTTGTGGTTCAGGCTCAGGCTCTGGCGTCGGTGTGCCACCGCCACCTTGGCAGTTTTGCATCTCGATACCGACTTCTGCAAAGGCCTGACTCACTGCCCCCGCAGGGTAGTTAAGATCTTTAGCTGCTTCGCAAACCCCATTCGCACCTTGTTGGAAGCTCGCGTTAGGACGCCAGTAAAGTTGGTTAGCGGTCGCAAATGCGCGGAAGGCCTTTTTGATATTCCACTGATCGCTGGTGGCCAAATGATAAAAGGCTTTGTTGTAAATCCCCGAGCTTAAGTGAACATCAATGCCTTGATAGTAACGATCAACGTGACCAATAGAGCGACCGTCTTTACTGGGGTTAATGAAATAACGCATGGCTTCGCTATGCTTCATCACATCTTCACCCATTTTCCAGTTAAAGTCGCCGAATACATACTGGCCTAGCGCCGCGGCAGCGATATCTGAAAAGGCTTCATTCATGCCACCAGACATTCCGCGATACTCTAAGCCAGAATTTTGCTCGGTAAAACCATGACTGACTTCGTGTGCAATCACATCCCAAGTGGTAAGCGGGTACATGCTGCGATTTCCGTCACCAAATGTCATCTGGCGACCATCCCAAAACGCATTACCGTAGCCTTGACCATAGTGAACACGCATTGTGAGCTGCTGGCGAATAGGGCGAACACCTAACCAATCTTGATACATGTTGAAAACTTGCTGACCAAAGTACTGCGCATCATTCATCGGGGCATAGGCGCCGTTGACTTGGCGATAGGTATTTTGAGGGCAATTAAATTGATGAACTTGTCCGCCCCATTCACGGTTGTTCATATTAATGGTTTTCACGTCGGGGCTGTCCATTTGGCAGCGACTATTCACCTGGAATCCACCGAGCTGCGTGTTCGGACCAAAGTTAAACCGACCACTTTTTTGGTTCCCTCCTGGGCCACTCGCTTCTAGGTGAGCGATACCTTCCCAGCTATCTAAAACAGTGCCGGATTTCGCATCGATAATTTTAATCGGGCGTGACGGATGGCCATTATCGCTGGCTAAATAGTCGACTTTATACACCAGGCGCGCGGTTTGCTGCTCATCAAGCCAAATCAACAACTGTGTGTTCGCATCTGGTTGCTTAAATTGCCGCGCATTTGGGGTAGATTCGCCCTGTGCAATGGCAATAGCCTGTTGCTGATTCAACATGGGCAGCGTGCTGCCAATATCAGACTCAATACCGGTGACGACCTCGCCTTTTACATCCGGCGCAAAATTGCGCGCCGATGTGTTCTCAACCACCGAGTAACCATAAACAGGAATACCGTAATGAAGTTGTTGTTTGCGAACCAGAGATTGGTCACCAATGTTAAGGCGAGATTGCTCTTGGTAACTTAATGGAGAGCCATTCACCATGGCACTGCGAGATTGCTCAGGTGCGAGTGCTTCGCTCAAATCAATACTGGTCGCATCGACAATATTGGCGGCATAAGCGGGCAACGCAAGTGGAATAAATAAGGCAAGTAACGTTTTACGCATAATATCCTCGTTAGATAGGAAAGATCCTGGTTACTATCCACAGCCATTGCTAGAGTAAAATGTGATTGGGGTCATAGTGTCGATCCGGTTCAAAATCTGTCTAGAAAAATGGTACCTGGCTTCCATTTTTCTGTCGTTTTTGCAGCGACGCTGGATAACGTAATGAAAACAAAGGAGTGATGCTGTGTATCGCCGAGGATGGCTGGCTTTGATGTTGATAGGATGTTTATGGACCGTTCCGGCCGAGGCGAGCGATCAGGCGTGGCAATCGCCTGCTTATATCCTTGACGCTTTTTACCGAATAGCAATAAAAAGCGAATATATTGAAGGGGAGCAGGGCATCCGAAAGTGGCAAGCGCCGATTCGGTATCATATTGCCCATCCAATCAATAACAGTGAGCTACATGATAATTTAGTGGCGTACCATCTTAGTCATTTGCAATCAATCACTGGGGTAGCCTTTACCCCAACCGAAAGGCCTGAACGCGCCAATCTATCGATTGTATTTACTAATCATGCCCGTTTTTTAGACGATGCACGCAAACAGTTTGCGACGGACGATGTCTCGCCATTAGAGAACGCGATATGTGCTGGCAACATTAAAGTGGATAGACACGGGGTAATTCAGTATGCGGCGGTGGTGATCCCCGTCGATCTCGCCCGATCAAAAGGTAAGCTGGTGGCATGCGTGGTGGAAGAGTTGACGCAAGTTATGGGGTTACCCAATGACGATAACCGAGTTTACCCGTCTATTTTTAACGATCAGAGCTCGCGGCAGTTGCTGACTGGACTCGATAGCCTACTGTTGCAGCTGTTATATCTCGATGCCGTAAAACCAGGGCAAAACTGGGAAACCACCCAGGCAATTATTCGGCCCGTGATCACGAAGTGGGCGCAAGATGGCACCATTAATAACGCCCATCGAGCAGTAAAAACCGGAAAACTCTATCCGTTACTCGGATGGTAGCCTGGCCGAAGATGCCAACGTGTTGATGATTGGTCTGCCCGATAATAAAAATTGTTGAAAGTGATTTAGACATTTCGCCAACTTAGACGACACTTAAAGGGTGGACTGATAATGTCATAACGATTTGGGGAGGCGACATGGAGTCGATTACAGTCAAAGATTATATGAACAAACGACCGGTTACATTCTCGCAGGACATGCCGTTGTTTAGTGCGCTCGAAAAGTTACTTCGTAGCCAGCAAACGGGAGGACCAGTCATTGATGCTAATAAGCGTTTGGTGGGCTTTATATCCGAGCAAGATATGTTGCAGCAGTTGTTACGAGACAGCTACCACTGTCAAGACTCACACACCGTCTCAGATTGCATGACGCCCAACGCGTTAGCGGTGGAATCAGAAGACAGTATCATTAAACTGGCCGAAATGATGGCACCGACCAAACCTAAACTGTATCCGGTCGTCGATGAAGGTAAATTAGTTGGGATCATCACGCGTCGTGACATACTGCGCGCCATTGGGATGCAGATGGGCGAATGTTTAACCCACCCTGTGTGACCACAGTACGATACGCACGCACCCTACTGAGCCGTCAGTAGGGTGGTTGGATTGAGCATCCCCTCTCGTTTTCCGTCTGTTTTTTAATCAGCACACTCTGCTATTATCCTGCCTTTTAATATTGACATTTCAATAACTAAAGCGATGATCGTGATAGATCGTGCGATTTTTGATGCCAGATTTAAGGTTTTCTGCTATTGTGCTGCCCATTGGCAAGCTGGTGGCCTGCCGTGCGGATACAGAGGTTAGCCCCTGTCATGCAGTGAATACGATAAGCAGGATGCGGGAATATCGTGGGTGTGGAGGCCAGCATTGACTTTACGACAATATTAAATGAGGTAGAAACAAAGGTTAAATTGGACGATCAGGGAGGACGAGGTGAGAGAAACAAAGAGGTTATATGTATCAACTCAATTCAATTGGTGCACTAGAATCATTCTTGATTGCTATTGGTGTACTTTTTCTAGGCCATTTCGTTAATTCAAAAATTCCCGCATTACGCAAGTTTAATATTCCCGAACCTATTGTTGGGGGATTGATCATTGCTTGTGTGATTTCAGTTTTACATTATAACGGTATCAACTTTAAATTTGATCTACCGTTAAAAAACACCTTTATGCTAATGTTTTTTGCCACCGTTGGGTTGGCAGCCAATTATAAACAGTTAGTCAAAGGTGGGCTAAAAGTTTTCTGGTTTTTAGCGATCGCGTCTGTCTATATTATCATTCAAAATGCGATTGGCRTCAGTTTTGCCTCGCTCCTAGGCCTTGATCCGTTAATGGGCTTAGTCGCCGGTTCAATTACGCTATCAGGTGGCCATGGTACTGGCGCAGCCTGGGCACAAATATTAACGGATGAATATGGGATTCAAAGCACGCTTGAGATCGCAATGGCCTCAGCCACACTCGGCCTCGTTATTGGCGGGGTTATTGGTAGTCCTGTTGCTCAGCGTTTGATTAATAAACACCAACTCGAATCTGAGTATGGACGTGGGACAACAACGCACGAAAAATATCCTGAATTAGTCACATATAATGAAAACGAAGAAGATAAAGTCACTGCTAAAAAAGTGATTGAAGTCTTGTTTATTTTGTTATTGTGTATTACAGGTGCAAGTCATTTATCTGAATGGGTTAGTCAGTTCAACATTCAGTGGCTTATGATCCCTGACTTTGTTTATGCGTTATTCTTGGGTGTGATCATCACCAATACGTTAGAGCTGTTTAATTTACGTAAGCTTGAATCAGAAACGGTTGATATGGTGGGGACGGTCTCTCTGTCTCTATTCTTGGCGATGGCTTTAATGACGCTGAAGTTATGGAATATTCTCGACTTAGCCGTGCCCTTTCTGATTATTCTGGCGATTCAATCGGTAGTGATTGGGTTGTTTAGCTATTATGTTACCTTTAAACTAATGGGAAGCGATTATACCAGTGCGGTCATTGCTGGTGGGCACTGTGGTTTTGGCTTGGGGGCGACACCGACGGCAGTCATGAACATGGGCTCGATCGTTAACCGCTTTGGGCCAGCGCCTCAAGCCTTTATGATCGTTCCTATTGTCGGTGCGTTCTTTATCGACATCGTGAATCTCATTATTCTGCAAGGATATATTTTTGTGATTCAGTAACCCATTGCGGGTACGTTGCGATAATTAAAATTAACGCCCAGCCATTCAACGGCTGGGTGTTTTTATAGTGATACATCCGTCCTTGACTCTGGAGTGGGCTCCAACCCTTATACTGTCCGTAAATGATAAACACAACGACCAACAAAGGAGTCGATTATGTGTAAACACTGCGGACACCACCATTGTCACCAACCCCATCACCAAACCGTTTCTCAGTCCACAGAGGCGGTGACAAACACATGTCAAGAAACAAGTTGCTGTTCGAGTCATCAAGATGGCGAGGGCAATGCAGGTGACGACGATCCTGACAGGCATCGCTTTTCCTCTTCTGTGACCCATGAATGGGCGGTGACGGGAATGGACTGTCCAAGCTGTGCCGCCAAACTAGAGAAAGCGATTCACGCCACACCGGGTGTTGAAAGTGCGACAGTACTGTTTGCGACTGAAAAGTTACGGGTGTCTCTCTCCCACAATGCACCCGCTGATACGCTTGCGGCGATTCAGTACGCGGCAAAAAAAGTGGGCTTTCCACTGCTGGCATTAAATCAACCCGCGATAGAGCCTTCTGGCTGGCAAAAGTGGCGCGATGATGCACTACTGTTTGGATTGATTGGCAGCATGCTCATCGCCTGGGGCCTGCATTATTGGTTTCCCTCACTGTCAGACTGGTTATTTACCGGCGCCACCGTGGTCGGATTAACGCCTATCTTACTCAAAGCGGGCAGGCTGGCACGTCAGGGATCCCCGTTTTCCATTGAAACACTGATGAGTATTGCCGCACTCGGTGCTCTCTACCTAGGAGAAACGACGGAAGCGGCCATGGTGTTGGTACTGTTTCTCATTGGCGAACGGCTGGAAGGCTATGCCTCGACGCGTGCCCGTGACGGTATTCAATCATTAATGGCACTAGTGCCAGAAACTGTGACGCGAGTGGGCAAAAACGGTGAACGTGAAGCCGTTGCGGCGAGCACATTAACGCCCGGTGATGTGATTGAAATTAGCGCCGGTGACCGTTTGCCGGCGGATGGCAAGTTGATGGAAATGGCGGCGAGTTTTGATCAAAGTGCCCTGACGGGAGAGTCGATTCCGGTCGATATTGAAGCGGGCGACACCGTGATGGCAGGCAGTTTAGCCACCGATAAAACGGTGACACTGACGGTGACTTCTGCCCAAGGTGAAAACGCCATTGACCGAATCCTGCATTTGATTGAGCAAGCCGAGTCAAAAAAAGCACCGATTGAACGCTTTATCGATAGATTCAGTCGTTGGTATACCCCGACGATGATTGGCGTAGCCGTGTTAGTGGTTGTCGTTCCACCCCTCTTTTTTGCTGCCAGTTGGCAAGAGTGGTTATACCGTGGCCTAGCACTATTATTGATTGCATGCCCCTGTGCGCTGGTGATTTCCACACCAGCGGCTATCACCTCGGGCTTGGCCACGGCAGCACGTCGAGGCGCGTTAATTAAAGGGGGAGCGGCGCTAGAAAGCTTGGCAGGTATCAACGCGGTATCCTTTGATAAAACGGGCACACTGACAGAAGGTAAGCCCATGGTCACGGATGTTTGCGTGTGGCAAGGCGATGAAACCACGCTGTTGCAACTGGCGACAGCGATCGAACGCGGTAGTCATCATCCATTGGCTAAATCACTCGTGCTCTACAGCACGGAACGCGGTCTTTCTATCCCCGACGCGACAGGGCTTCAAGCCAATGCAGGCCGAGGCGTAGAAGGGACAGTCGACGGCCAGCTTGTTCGGATGGTTGCGCTCGACAAACTCTCGGACGCCACGCTCGAGCATGCGCAGTATCAACAGGCCAGTCAGATCGCGGCACGCGGAGTCACCGTTGCGGTAGTGATGGTCGATGAGCGCCCTTATGGCATGATTGGCTGGCGCGATAAATTGCGCGAGGATGCACGTGAGGCGATTGAGCAGATCCGCGCGATGGGGATCCATCCTGTGATGCTGACAGGGGATAACCCGACAGCCGCTGCTGAAATTGCCGACGAGTTAGGGATTGATTATCGTGCTGGACTATTACCTGAAGACAAGGTTGCGGCGGTTGAAGCGTTCGCGAGTCAGTATCGGATCGCCATGATTGGCGATGGCATTAATGACGCTCCTGCAATGAAAGCCGCTCAGTTGGGGGTCGCGATGGGCAGTGGGACGGATGTTGCGCTTGAAACCGCCGAAGCAGCATTGAGCCATAATCGTTTAATTGAGCTGCCTCGCGTTCTTCAGCTCGCGCGCGCGACGCAAGCCAATGTGCGGCAAAACATCACGATTGCGCTAGGACTAAAAGGGGTGTTTTTGGTCACCAGTGTGTTAGGGATCACCGGTTTATGGGTGGCTGTACTGGCAGACAGTGGGGCGACAGCGTTGGTGACACTGAATGCATTACGCCTGTTGCGTGATTAGGACCAAAAATGAGGACACCTTCTGTCTGCTTTTACCTTTATAAAGTGATATTGATCTCTAAATTCTGAAAGTTGTAAGAGATTATCGTGCAATATGTCGATTATGGTCACATAAAAAGGAGCAGATTTGGGTATCCTAAATACATAATCAATAACGAGTTCAGGCCTACCTCGGTAGGCCTTACATTATTTTAAATGCTGATGATAGCATCCAGCGAGGAGACTGATTATGTCTGATACCCCTGTATTCCACCTTGGCGTCACAAAAGCCGATCTACAAGGCGCAACCACTGCCATCATTCCTGGTGATCCTGCTCGCGTTGAAAAAATCGCGAACTTGATGGAAAACCCAACGTTTCTCGCCTCACAGCGTGAATATACCTTGTACCTCGGTTGGCTAGATGGCAAATCCGTGGTGGTTTGCTCAACCGGCATTGGTGGACCGTCAACGTCTATTGCGGTAGAAGAATTGGCGCAATTGGGCGTGAATACCTTCTTGCGTGTTGGTACTACAGGCGCTATCCAGCCTGACATTAACGTCGGTGATATGATCGTGACCACCGGCTCTGTGCGTCTTGACGGTGCCAGTACTCACTTTGCACCGATGGAATTCCCAGCGGTGCCTGACTTTGATGTTGCGACCGCGATGAAAGCCGCCGTTGATGAAGAGGGTGCTACCGTACATACAGGGGTGACCGCATCAAGTGATACCTTCTACCCAGGCCAAGAGCGTTATGACACCTTTAGCGGTCGCGTTGTGCGTCGTTTCCAAGGCTCAATGCAAGAATGGCAAGAGATGGGTGTGTTGAACTTTGAGATGGAATCGGCCACTTTGCTGACCATGTGTGCCAGCTCAGGCTTACGTGCTGGTTGTGTCGCGGGTGTGATTATCAACCGTACGCAAAAAGAAATCCCAGATCACGCGACCTTAAAAGAAACGGAAGCACGTTCGATCAAAGTGGTGGTGGAAGCGGCCCGTAAGCTACTATAAGCTAGCGCGATATCAGCTAACGCGATATCGTTATCCTTGAACGCGGTGCCCTGATGAGCACCGCGTTTTTTATTGCCGACAAGGTTGTCGAACGTGTCGTATCGCCTTGCGTAAGCGATTAACTTGTTCTTACTTCGATAGTACCGCCAGCCGCAATAAACCAATCGTAAAGATGGGTGCGTAAGTTGGCCAGCTGGTCAGGGCCGATCAAAGCTAAACCCAGATCTGTACCCCGTGTAATATCGTGATGACGTAATGGTCTAAAGCTGACCAGCATCGCACGTGCTTGCAAGCCACCCAGTAAATCGCGCAAAGACTCTAATTTATACAGGGTGTCATCACCGTCGCTAGACATGCCCTTTGTCTTGCACTCAATGATATGAAGCTTATTGTTAACCACCATGGCGACATCCAACTCATTGCGGACTTCTCGCTCGCCAATTTGGCGGTAAACCTGCATAGAAAGCGCACTGTCTTGGATGGTCGGTAATTCTTTTTGGATAGAAGTGACCGTGTGGTGCACGTAGCTTTCCAGCCATTCTCCGTTGGCAAAACGTCGGGCTTCCTCACAGCTAAAAGTGAGCACACCATTTTCGTAGCGCGCTAATCCCGCATCCGATAAATCGTCGAGCAGCATCCCAAGTTCGCGATAGCCTTGCTGTTTTTCACTCAATGCAACATCCAGGCACTGTTCTTTTCGGCAAGTGGTCGCTAAGTAATTTAAAGTGGCTAAGCCTGGGCCTAATTCATAAGCATTGCTCGCCCATTTTTCTCCTAACCGATAAATATCATTGGTAAGACAGCCGGTTTCCTCTTCATCGTGATCTGCGCAACGGGCACCAAAAATCGTCATGTACTCGGTCAAACTAATATGATCTTCGACCTGTTGCTGTGGAAGACCGTCGGGATAGAGCCAGCACAATTCGTCGCTGTAGGGCTCAATCACATAACAGGGCCATTGATAGGTTCTAAACACTTCGTAAGCAGACAATAATTGGTGGCGTAGGCCACAGCTCGCATTAAAAAGAATGTCTTCAGAAGATTGGGTGAGCTGTTCGGCAAGACGCTTTACTTGGCTTTTGACTTCTCGGATATTGATATCATCCGAGATTTCAAAAAACTCCGTTTCAATGCCTTTCGGGGCTAACACACGAGTGAGTCGCTCAAACTCGAGATCTTGTTCAAGCGTACCAATCAATACCAACTTACTGACAGGCAATTGTTGATGTAAAACCGGGGTAACGAGTCGGACTGGATCCGAATCAATGATTCCTACATGAATAGCCATAAATGCTCCAGGCGGGCTATGCGGCGACAACAAGCCGCTAAATGATAAGTATAGTTGCCAGACTCAACAGATGACATGGATCTAATATCCGTCTTCAACGTCAGGCTTTCAACCGTAGATCGCGTAAATAAGTGTAATTTGACAGAGTGCTGACCTTGAGGCGTCAGTGTCAGTGTTTTAACCGCAAGCCCAGCCAACGACGGCTCGATAGCTGGGCACGTGCGTGTGAGGAGGCGCTAAGTCCGGCTTTGTTTGAGTGCTTGCTGACGCAATGTCGCAGTGAGCATATTTAACTCAGGGATCATACGCTGAATTAATGTTAACTGTTGCAGCACCATGCTTAACGGTGTGTTATCGACCCTATCATGAGCGGCGACGTTAGGCTCTGGGGTGTCGTGATATACAACGTCTGGGTGAGTGTCTGCCGGGTCGCCGGAGAGGGTTTTATCACCGGTTGATGCCACTTGAGTGGGTTGCTCGGTCGGCAGCTCGCGCCGGAGTCGTTCGGTTAACGCATTGAGTGATTGGTGAATGTCACGATGCAGTTGCGCCACTTTCTGATGATTAACCTCATCGTCCATGCGACGGCGGTGAGCGCCAAGCGCAGAAATATAGCTCAACATCGCATTGTTCAAACACAAAAACCGGAACGTCTCTTCAATGTTGGTGCGATAGCGTCCTGGCTCGACCAACATGTTACTGATGGCGGTGGTGAGCTCGGCATCGGCATTGTGTGCATGGCGACGTGCGATTCGGTAGGCGAGATTATCGCGTTTACCGACACGATATTGTGCGATCACATGGGCAAGGTAATCACGATTTGCTTGTAACGCCTCGGTCATGATCCCACGCAATCGGTGCGCTTGCCAATCGGGGAGCACGTAACGAACGGCGGCGACAGCAATCAGGCAGCCGATCACGGTATCTCCCAGCCGTGGCAAGATAACCGCAAAGCCCTGACCAAATTGGCTAAAGCACATGAGTACCAGCAGGGTGATAAACAGGGTCGCGAGCGTATACTGCACGGTACGAAAAGCGAAAAAGAGTACCCCCGTGATCACCATTAACGCTAACTGGCTGCTCGGATCGGGGAACAAATACAAAGCGGGCACACCTAATAGCAACCCACCTACGGTCCCTAGGATCCGTTCTTTGAGTTTGTTTCGCGTCGCCGAGTAGTTCGTCTGACAAACGAATTGAATCGTCATTAAGATCCAAAACCCATGTTCAAGCGATAGCCCTTGAATCACCCCGTAGCCGGCGAGTAGTGACAAAGAGAGTCGCACCGCATGGCGAAAACGTAGCGATTTGAGTGTCATCTGACGACGGATCCGATACACCATTTCGCCCAGAGAGCGCGCATCAGGGTCGGCCAGTTCACTTTCTTGTGTGCCATCATTGGCAGCTAAATTACTAAGGCTCGCCAACTGCTCCTCAACGGTCTCTAGGTTTTTATAGAGAAAATCGAGCTGATGAAGTAAGGCCATGCGCGAGGCATCTTGGGTTTGTTCAGCCAATAAATACTGCATCGATTGCTGGATGGCCAGTAACGCTTGCTGACCCGCTTTTGGGTGCTGGTAGCGCGCCCCGATCGATAACGCTTGTGCAACATCGCGACAGGCGCTGGCCTGGGCATTGAGCAAGGCCTCAAAGCGAAACAAGATATCAGAATGGAAAAACTGCGCGGCAAGATCTTGATAACGATAGTGCGAAGAGCTGACACGTTCATGGATATCTTGGGCAATAAAATAGGTTTGCAGCAACGCTTGATGCCGTTTAGTCAATCGCCCCCGTCGTGCACGGGCCAGCAAAGATGCCTTGGCTTGGTTTAGTGCGGCGACGACTTGGGCATTTCGGTTCGCGGCGGCGATGCGGGTCGGCTGGGGGACCAATTCTGTCACAGGGTGAAATAGGTTCGATTTGGTTTCCATATAGGTCGCGGTTTGGCGAAATACCGCCGCGAGCCGATGCTGTACCGGACGATGAGGCCAGATGACAATCCATATCAGCGACAAAAGGCCATACCAGACGGCCCCTGATAGCAACATCATCGGTTGTAACCACATATCACTGCCTTGCTCCATGCCTAGCATGGTATAGACCGCCAACAGTAACGACGCAAACGCAATGGTGCCGTAGCGTTCACCAATGGCCCCTAACATGATAAAACCAAAACTCGACACGGTGAGGCCGATAGCAAATAACCATGGCGTGTCATATAAGAGCTCGACGGAAAACGCCGCCACAGTAAAACAGACCAAGGTGACACCAAGTGCGCGTACTCGGCCCCAAAAATGATCGTCCACTTCTGCCAGTGCCGAGGCGATGACGCCAAGGACGAGCGGGGTGACAATATCGGTACGTCCAGCATAACTGGCATACAAGGCAACGCCCATCAGCGCAATCAGCACACGAAGGCTGTCATTAATCCGGTGATTGGCCCAATACTCACGCAACGTGAGTGGCACGGTGGGAAAACGTGGCAGAGAAAAAGACATAAATAAACGTTATCGGCCAACAATGCTGGCAAGATACCAGAAACGGCCCGAGAAACTAACCCTGAATGCGTCTTTAAGCACCGCTTTTATCGTTTGGTTGCGGTAGGTCAATTCCTTAAGAGAATCGACGCTGAGAACAGGCTTTGTGGGCGAGTGAATTGATTTCTAGGGTGGTGAGCAGTAGCATGCCAAGCATCTTTTAAAGGCCGCGCCTATCCCTCATTGGCTGACTAACGTATTGATATGAAACTCTCTGCAAATCGCTGGGCACAATGGCTTGTTTATGGCGATCATTATAGTTTACAGCTAGAAAATGATGGCTTACTGCTCGAATCTCGCCACCATCGTCAATATATTCCCTTTTCTGCCTGGGATGGACAGCTCACCATTTCGCGTGGGCTACTCTGGGGAACCATCTCGTTGACTGGCTTCACAGAGCAAGGAGATGCTTATCCATTTGATGTGTTTGGCCTGCCTTGGCGACGTGCTAAACAGGCCGGTAAAGCCATTCACGCGCGTTATCAAGCCTATATCGCACGCTATCAAAAACAGTTAGCGCTCATTCGACCGAGCTTGCTGGCTGACTATGAGGCGCTAGTGAACGCGCCAGGATACGTTCGCATGGCGCAATTACGCACTGCCCAGCAAACGTTATTGGATACGCTAGAAAGCGAGGGGATCCCAGCGGCTTTCCTTTCCCAGTTAGATGAAGGTGTCGCCACCATGTTGACGCCGGTGTTGCAAGGCGATATCCATTGGCTGAAAACCCGTAATCAGCAATGGTATGCGGCGATGCTCAACCAGTGGCAAACCTGGTTTGATCAGATTGAATCGTCACCACTGAATCCGGCGCAGCGTGAGGCTGTGCTTACCGATGAATCTCATACCTTGGTGGTGGCGGGGCCCGGTAGCGGCAAAACCAGCGTATTGGTGGCACGCGCTGCCTACTTAATTGAAAGTGGGCAAGCCAAGCCTGAGCAGCTTTTATTGCTTGCCTTTGGCCGTGATGCCGCGACTGAGCTTAAAACTCGGATCAAGACCAAAACCGGCCATGAGGTGAATGTCACCACTTTTCATGGCTTTGCCCGCCAGCAACTTGCCGAGCACCAAGGGCAGGCCCCTATCATTTCCTCGCTGGCCAGTGATGAGACCGCCAAAGCCGCCTGGCTGACTCAAGCACTCGCCGAGCAGTGGCAGCAGCCCAACACACATAAAGCATGGGAAAAACTGCATCAGCAGCACGCACTGCCGATTGATGATCAGGCCGAGCTCAGCGCGTGTGCCCATGAAAGTCGGTTGCACAGCTGGGTTTGGTCGCGTCTCTCCCGGGTGATCCAAGCCAATACCACCAAGCGTGCGCTGACCGATAAACTGGCAAGTTTTGAGGAGCAGATCGGGTTAAAAAACGAACTGGCGGTGATTTGGCCGTTGTATCAAGCTTATAAACAAGCACTAAAAGCGGAGAACGCCGTTGATTTTGATGGATTGATCGCAAAAGCGACCAAGTTGTTCCAACAGCGAAAATTCGCCACGCCCATCCAGTTTGTGATGGTCGATGAATACCAAGACATTTCGCCGGCACGATTGGCGATGCTCGAGGCCTTGTGTCACGGCAAAACGGACAGTGAAATCTTAACGCCACGCGCCTCCTTATATGCCGTCGGGGATGATTGGCAAGCCATTTATCGTTTTGCCGGTGCCGATGTCAGTTTAACCACGGATTTTGCTCAGCGCTTTGGAGACAGTGAAATTTGCTGGCTGACCACCTGTTATCGCTATCCAGCAGCGTTGGGGGATATTGCGCAGCAGTTTATTTGCCAAAACCCCAAACAGCTCACTAAGCAATTAGATTACGCGCGCGACAAAGCATCGGCGAAAACGCCCAAAGCGATTAAAGTGATCACTGACGATAAGTTAGAAAAGACACTGGCAAGCCTTGCCAAAAAGCACGCCAAAACGACGCAACCCGTGACTGTGATGCTGATTGGTCGCACCCACTCTCGATGCCCTAACGATCTAGAAACTTGGCAGAAAACGTATCCCTCACTGGCCCTTCGCTATACCACCGCGCATGCCAGCAAGGGGCAAGAAGCCCACTATGTGTTTATTCTCGGCATGGATGAGGGAGTGTTTCCGGCCAAGCAACGCTCGCTGTCACTCGATGTGGCCTTATTAGGGAAAAATGAAGAGCCAATTGAACACGCGGAAGAACGGCGATTATGTTATGTCGCCCTGACGCGCGCACAAAAACAAGTGTGGCTAGTACATCAAAAAGGCCATGCCTCGCCGTTTGTGGAGGAACTGAAAGGAAACCTTTGAGGCGGTCTCCCACACTGTTAGCCATAGACGGCGTTAGTTATCGACAGACAGTGTGGGGAAAAAGATCACAAACGCTCGTCTAAGTACGCTTGATAATCAGGAATTTGGATATCGACATCCTGCCCGAATAGCGGCGACGTGATCATAAAGCGGGCGGTTGAGCGGTTGGTGGCAATCGGAATATTCCATACGGAACCGACGCGCAGCAGCGCTTTAACATCTGGATCGTGTGGGACCGCATTGAGGGGATCCCAGAAGAAAATCATCACATCGATTTTTTGTTCAGAAATCATCGCCCCGAGTTGCTGATCCCCGCCCATTGGGCCGCTCATCAAAGGTGTTATTTTTAGCCCTGTTTCTCTTGCAAGGATGTGGCCCGTGGTGCCGGTGGCATAAAGCGCGTGCTGGCTCAGTATTTCTTTATTTTCTTTTACCCAGTCGCTCAAGGCATCTTTATAGTGATCATGTGCCACTAACGCGACGTGTTTGCGTGCAAGCATGGTGCGAGACGTTTGTTTCATAATCGATTCCATCTAAAACAAGGCGGTTAACGCCAAACTGCGAATGAACAGTGTATTGAAGCCTACGCCAATCTTGCATCGAATTATAGCGTACACCTGACAAACGCCGAACATAGGCTGTTAGAGTTATCACATTATCAATAAAAACTCTCCAAGCACATGAAATGAAGTCTGTTTTTACAGCCAGTTGTTAATCAAGCACGCAAAAGTGGCGCGACAGTCCATCGAAGTGACAACAAAAAGGCTACAGTTAACTAACTAGGCAAGGGAAACGCCTCGTTATACAGGAGAGTTTATGAGCAAGGAGTACGCGTATGTGGGTGACACTGGATTTTGAAGCATCCGGTTTGTCGTTAATGTCTTACCCGATTGAGGTAGGATACGTATTGCCAAATGGCGATAGTCATAGTTTTTTAATTGATCCCTCCACCGCCAGTGGCCATTGGCATCACTGGGACCACGAAGCTGAATCCCGTATTCATGGTATCTCGCAAAAGACATTAGCCACAGAAGGCACCAGTGTATTGGCAGTATGCCAGCACCTTAACCAAACGCTCGCACCGTTTGAGCATGTATTGTGCGACAGCCAGTGGGACCTATTTTGGATGGGGCGGCTTTATAAAGCCTGCTATATGCGTCCTTCATTTACGTTAATGGAGGTAAACCAGTGGCTAAAAAAGCACAGTGATCTCGACCGACGTGATTTTAGTCGCGAAATGAAAGCATTGGGACCCGCCCCCCATCGTGCCGTCGAAGATGCATTACAAATTCGTCGTGCCCTTGAGAGCCTGTTAAAATAGTCGGCTTTTCAGCGCACGAGTAGGCTATCATGACAGCACCATCAACCCTGAGGTTTGCGCAATTTAACCTGTCTTTGGCAGGGCGCAAGGCTGGCGACATTAAATCGCAGATGCAGGCACCAACGCCGAGTCGGCAAATTAAAAACCTCGCGGCCACCTTACAGCGCGTGCGACCTGATGTGGTGGTGCTGTGTGAATTTGATCACCCAGGCGATGGTGGCGATGATGGTGCACTGGCCGCATTTTGTGAGCGCCACTTAGCTAAATCGCAAGACGGCGACCCCCCGATTGATTATCCGTATCGCTATTTGCCTGCCACCAACACGGGTTTAAAACTCACGGTGCCGGTCAGCGCGCATCCACGTTTAACGGATGCTCAGCAGTGTCATGGCTTTGGCGACTATCATGGTCAGTTTGGCTTTGTGATCATATCGCGTTACCCCATTGAAGACACCGCGATTTGCACTTGGCAACACTTTGCGTGGCATCAGCTGCCTCACCATCAAATTCCGTCTGACTACTACACCGAAGCGGCGAAAAAAAAGCTACGTTTAGCTTCGAAAAACCTGGTCTCTGTGCCGATCAGTATCGGAGAGCAGCAGATACGCTTGGTAGCGTGTCACCCCACGCCGCCGGTGTTTGATGGGCCTGAAAAGCGTAATTGGCGGCGCAACAGTGATGAAATTCACCAACTAATTGGCCTTTTGGATAACGCGGATTGGCTGGTGGACGACAAGGGCGTCCACGGCGGGCTTTCTTCCGAGATACCTTTTGTGGTGATTGGCGATTTAAATGCGGACCCGAGCTACGGCGATGGGGATAAACAAGCCATTGGTGCCTTGCTTAACCATCCGCGTGTGCACCCTGATGTCGCCACTGGTGCGCAGGTGCCAAAAAGTGAGGCGGCCCAGTCTCACGCGTTTCGCTTTATCGATGGCAAAGGGCGGTCAATCGCTACCCATAACGGCGGGCTGCGCCTCGATTATGTCTTGCCTTCGCGAGAGCTGGCGGTGTTAGTCTCCGGCGTATTTTGGCCTGCCCCTGATGATGCCGACTACCCACTGATTTGTGATAAAAACGGCCAAGAACACGCGCGTGCCCACTCAGATCACCGCCTTGTTTGGGTCGATGTGGCGCTCAATTAGCGAGGCTGCGAGTCCAGCGCTACGCCTTCACGTTGACACGCGACTTCAGCGAGCCGTTTAGCTTGTTCGTCCGGTTTTAAAAAACAGCAAGTTGAGCAATAGCTGTGATCATCGACAGTAAAGATCCGGCAACAGCCGCCGCGCAAACGGAAGCTATGGGTTTGCAGCACGGTTTGGGTGTCGTTCGGATCGTAGACGGTGACATCGTGAAAACCACTGCGCTTGCTATAAAGCGGGGTGCCGCGTTGATGGACGATCGACAGCGCGGCTTCACGCGCGGCCTGCTCACAATCGCGATGCTTCCCTACCATTAAGAAAGCAATACAGATTGAATCCGCGATCACTTTCCATAGTGGCCCCTCACGCATACCACTTTGCTCGGCAATCGCATCGACGATGGGCGAAAAGTGATGCAATAAAGCACCATGCAAAATCGCTCGCCAGTCCTGGTGATCTTGCCGTCTCCATCCCTCAAGGGCGCTGAGATAAAAATGCGGCTTGTGATAAACAAGCTCTTGGCCATTGGGTTTAGTGACGCGGGTAGGTTCGTATTTCACCTTCCAATTATCCAAGTCCAGTGATGGTATCTGCCCGCCTTGTAGCCAGCTTGCCAGCACCGGCAGCAGAAACTCATACGCATAAGCCCCGATAAAAAGGGTACCTTGGGCACGGCTATCCGCATCGCCATAGGTGGCGTTCACTGCAGAAAAACAATGCGCCAGCCCTTGCGCGGTGGTGAGCTGCTTACGGAGCGAAACGCCTTTCACCGCATCAGGCACCATAGATAAGCCCAGGGCTGGCGGAAAAGAGGGCAGTGTCACTGTGGCGGGTAATGGTAATGCATCAACGGTAGGGTTAGCTGCGCTCATCAACACTCCTTTGAGTTGGCGCCTAAAAAGAAGAATTTACCACGTGATATAACCAATTGTAAGAGTGATTCGTATTTGGTTTAAGAGTGTAGCTTGGCGAGAAAAATGTAGCTTGGCGAGAAAAAATGTAGCCTGGCGAGAAAAGATGATCGGTGCAGCGGATCCGACTGCACCGATATAAGGGGTATGCGCCTATCCCGGCTGGACCTGATAGCGCCCAGGCTTGTGATTCATCGCCAGCACGAGGTTAGTGGTAATCGCCGCGGCGACAGATAAGGCAATTAGCCATGGTTCAACGACCATCAGTGACAACACCACAATCGAGCAATCTAGCGCCATTTGCACTTTCCCGGCGCGGATGCCGAATCGTTGCTGTAAGAACAGCGCTAGGGTGTTAAACCCGCCCAAACTGCATTGATGCCGAAACATCACCAGCATGCCCATACCAATGAGGCCACCGCCAATCAAAGCGGCATAGACGGGATGAATACTTTGAATGGTGAGCACGTGATGTAAGTGATCAGCACAGAAAGACACAATGCTGACGGCGACCAAGGTACTTAAGGTGAAGCGTTTACCCATTTGGGTGTAAGCGAGCCAATAGAAAGGTAGGTTGATCACGAAGAAAAGCTCACCAAAACTAAAGTCGGTGACACGTTGTAAAAAGAGTGCCAGCCCAGCGGTACCGCCGGTGAGTAGGCCTACTTGGTTGAAAAAGAAGATGCCAAGTGACACCAGACTACTACCAATGAGTAGCGCCAATGCGTTTTCACGCTTGGAATGATTTCTATCCATACTTGCGTTCTATCCCTATAAAAACGACCGCTACACAATACGCTGCTTTTCAATGAGGTCGAGTCAAACATCCGTTTGATAACAAGTGAATAACAAATCAATGCGTACATTATCATTTACGTTGTGGGCGAGATCACGACAAAAATACGGCGCTACAGACCAAAGTCTAATCTACATTGTCTACAATCTTATTATATTCTGGCTGTATTAAAGTTTTTAGGCGGTATTTATGTCTTTATTGTCGACAAATGACCAGGCTCTCGACCAACACACGCAATCGACTCCGGCTGAGTCACGTGAGCCCACCAAGTCAGCCAGCCTGACCGAGCAGCTTATCGAGGCGATAGTGAGCGGCACCTATCCAGCAGGCACCAAGGTATCGGAAGCGGGATTAGCCGCCGCGTTTGGCGTCAGCCGAGGTCCACTGCGCGAGGCGATGATGCGGGTCGAAGCCTTAGGACTGGTAGAGCGGGTGCCTCATGTGGGCGCGAGAGTGGTGACGCTGACACATCGCCAATTAGCCGAGATCTACGCAGTGCGAGAAGCCTTAGAGGGCATGGCGGCAAGACTGGCGTGCGCGCACATCACCGATGCCGAGATCGATCAGTTAAGTGAGGTGCTCGCCACCCACCATGCCTATATCGAGCGGGTGGAGGGGGCGGCCTACTTTCATCAACAAGGCGACTTTGATTTTCATTATTGCATCATCAAAGCCAGCCATAACCAGAAACTGATCAACCTGTTATGTGGTGAGTTATACCACTTGCTGCGTATGTACCGCTTTCAATCGCCCCGGGCGCATTCTCGCCCCCAGCAAGCGCTGCAAGAGCACATGCAAATTTTGGCGGCAATTCGCGAGCGCGATGCCGAGCTGGCGGAAATGCTGATGCGTCGTCACATTCAGCGCAGCCGCCAACTGATTGAACAGCGAATAGCAGATTGAATAGCAAATAGCAGATTGAATAGTCACTGACGAATTAAAAATAGTGCGGCGGCGATCCCCGCTAAGCCACGAATTTACAAGGAGAATACTATGAGTGCAGGTGCGCGTTTTCGCCAAGCGGTGAGCAGCAATATTCCGCTGCAAGTCGTCGGCACAATTAACCCCTATTGCGCCATGATGGCAGAGCGGGTGGGGCATCAAGCCATTTATCTATCCGGAGGCGGGATTGCTAACGCCTCTTACGGCTTACCGGATTTGGGGATCACGACTCTCAACGATGTGTTGGAAGATGTTCGCCGGATCACCGCAGCGACCGACGTGCCCTTGCTGGTGGATATTGATACCGGTTTTGGCGGCGCGCTCAATATTGCTCGCACTATTCGTGAAATGGAGCGTGCCGGCGCGGGTGCGGTGCATATGGAAGATCAAGTGGCGCAAAAGCGCTGCGGTCATCGTCCCAACAAAGAAATTGTCAGCCAAGCTGAAATGGTCGACCGCATTAAAGCGGCGGTGGACGCGCGCACCGACCCTGAGTTTGTGATCATGGCGCGCACCGATGCGTTGGCGGTGGAAGGCATGGACAGTGCCGTCGCCCGCGCCAGGGCGTACGTAGAAGCGGGTGCGGACATGATTTTCCCCGAAGCCATGCAAACGCTCGAGCAGTACCAAGCCTTTGTCGAGCAAGTAAAGGTGCCGGTGCTGGCGAATATCACCGAGTTTGGTCAAACCCCACTGTTTACCAGTCAAGAACTAGCGAGCGTGGGGGTCAGCATGGTGTTGTATCCGCTCTCTGCATTTCGTGCTATGAACCAAGCCGCCCTCAATGTGTATCAACACCTGCTGGAGGATGGTCACCAGAAAAACGTGGTCGACGCCATGCAAACCCGTGATGCGCTCTATGACTTCTTGGGGTATCACGCCTACGAACAGCAATTGGATCGCCTATTTGGCAAAGAGTGATCACAGACGCACACCAACGGTGTGAAAACGTCGGTTACACCACTGGAATTATCATCACGTTCACGGATTCATGCAGCGGTTGAATCTGATGGCATCAAAGGAAAGGAGCCAATCATGACAAATGTCGCCGTCGCACCTAACGAGAAACCAACCTCTGGCGCAGGCCTGCGTGGCCAAAGTGCCGGCACCACCGCCTTGTGTACGGTCGGGCAAACCGGCACTGGATTAACCTACCGTGGTTATGACATTACCGATTTAGCCAATCACGCCCAATTTGAGGAAGTGGCGTACCTGCTACTCAAAGGCCAACTCCCCAATCGCCAAGCACTGGCTGACTACACCGAAACCTTGGTTGGCAAGCGGGGACTGCCTGACGCCTTAAAAGCGGTGTTGGAACGGATCCCGGCCAATGCGCATCCCATGGATGTGATGCGTACTGGCTGCTCGATGCTGGGTAATTTGGATCAAGAAACCGACTTTAGTGAGCAAGCGGATAAAACCGATACGCTGTTGGCGATGTTACCGGCCATTATCTGCTATTGGTATCGCTATTCGCATGATGGCGTGCGAGTCGATACCTATCAGCCAGAGGTGAAAAGCATTGGCGGTTACTTCCTGAAAATGCTGACCGATGAAACGCCGTCGCCACTGCATGAATCTGTGATGCATTGCTCGCTGGTGCTGTATGCCGAGCATGAGTTCAATGCTTCGACCTTTACCGCCCGTGTGTGCGCGTCCACCTTGTCCGATTTGCACTCTTGCATTACCGCGGCTATCGGCAGTTTGCGCGGTCCATTACATGGCGGTGCCAACGAAGCGGCAATGGCGATGCTGGAACAGTGGCGGTCGCCTGACGAAGCCGAAGCTGGATTAATGCAAATGCTCGCCAATAAAGACAAGGTGATGGGCTTTGGCCATGCAATTTACCGTGAGTCAGATCCCCGCAATGCCCTTATCAAACATTGGTCGAAACAGCTTGCCGAAAACGCACCAGACGCTTGGCTTTATGACGTGTCTGAGCGGGTTGAGCAAGTGATGAAGCGCGAAAAAGGCTTGTTCCCCAATGCCGATTTTTATCATGCGTCGGCCTACCACTTTATGGGGATCCCGACCAAATTGTTTACCCCGATTTTTGTGATGAGCCGAGTAACGGGCTGGGCGGCGCATGTGTTTGAGCAGCGCGCCAATAACCGCATTATTCGTCCAAGTGCCGATTACGACGGCCCTGAACACCAAGATTGGCTATCTATCGATCAGCGCCCCTAATCGGCGCGCATTCACCCGATTGAAATTACAGAAGGAATTGACCATGAGCAACAACGTAGAACTGAACCAGCGCCCCGACCCCGATGCCTTATTGGTGCAAATTGCTGACTATATCGATAGCACGCCGATTGCCTCGGCAGAAGCCTACAACACCGCACGCAACTGTTTGATGGACACCCTTGGCTGTGGCTTGCTGGCGCTACGTTTCCCTGAATGCACCAAACACCTGGGTCCACTGGTGCCGGGTACTACAGTGCAACATGGTGCGCGTGTGCCGGGCACCTCTCATGAGCTTGATCCGGTCACTGCCGCGTTTAACATCGGTTGTATTATTCGCTGGCTGGATTTTAACGATACTTGGCTCGCCGCCGAGTGGGGCCATCCGTCCGATAACCTAGGTGGAATTTTGGCCACTGCCGATTATTTAAGCCGTGTGGCCGTGTCCGAAGGCAAACCGCCGCTTACCATGCGCGATGTGCTGACTGCGATGATCAAAGCGCATGAGATCCAAGGCGTGCTTGCTCTTGAAAATAGCTTTAACCGCGTCGGGCTCGATCACGTTTTATTGGTGCGCGTGGCGTCGACGGCGGTGGTCACCAAAATGCTGGGCGGTAATCGTGACCAGATCATTGATGCCGTTTCACAAGCGTGGGTAGATGGTTGTGCACTGCGCACCTACCGCCATGCGCCGAACGCCGGTTCACGCAAATCGTGGGCGGCGGGCGATGCCACCTCCCGCGCGGTGCGTCTGGCGATGATCACCATGAAAGGCGAAATGGGAATGCCGTCGGTACTCAGCGCGCCCAAATGGGGCTATTACGATGTGTTGTTTAACGGTAATCCCTTTAGTATCAAACAAGACTTTGCCAGTTACGTGATGGAAAACGTGCTGTTTAAGATTTCCTTCCCTGCTGAGTTTCATGCTCAAACCGCGGTGGAAGCGGCCGTTACCTTGCATGCACAGGTTAAAGACCGGGCTGACGAGATTGAACGTATTGAAATCACCACCCATGAATCGGCCATTCGCATCATTTCTAAAGAAGGGGAGTTGGCCAACCCGGCCGACCGTGACCACTGCCTGCAATATATGGTGGCGGTGCCGCTGTTATACGGCAATCTGGTGGCTGAGCATTATGAAGATGCTTTCCATTACGCCGACCCGCGTATTGACGCGCTACGGCAAAAAATGGTGATCAAAGAAGACCCACGCTATAGCGCGGAATACCTAGAAGCCGACAAGCGCTCGATTGCCAATGCGATTCAAATCTTCTTTACCGATGGCAGCCACACTGAACAAGTCGCAGTGGAATATCCGATTGGTCATCGCCGTCGTCGCGAAGAAGGGATCCCCGTGCTGGAGCAAAAATTCCGCACCAACTTGGCGACCCGTTTCCCACGCGCACAGAGTGAAAAAATCGTTGCCTTGTGTAGCGATCAGGCGGCGCTGGAGAAAACCCCGGTGCACGAATTTATGTCGTTGTTTGTGATTAACTAAGCACGCGGAATGAATCCATTGCTTGCAAACGTATCGCCTGCCAAGGGTGGGCGATAAGGAGCCGCTTATGCAAGAAGCAAGTTACCAACACCATGCGGATTGGGCCAGTCGTGACCCCGAGGGATTTTGGCAGGCACAGGCCAAGCAGCTCGATTGGTTTACCTTTCCACAAACCATTCTTAGCAAAGACGATAATGGCATTGAGCGCTGGTTTGCCGATGGCACCATGAACACGGCATATATGGCACTCGATGCCCATGTCGAACAAGGCCGGGGCGAGCAAACCGCGCTGATTTACGACTCACCGGTTACCGATAAAAAAACCACCTACACTTATGCGGCGCTGCGTGACTATGTGGCGAAAGTGGCGGGCATGCTGGCAGGGCTAGGGGTTGAAAAAGGGGATCGCGTGGTGATTTATATGCCCATGATCCCAGAAGCAACCGTAGCGATGCTCGCTTGCGCACGGCTTGGTGCTATTCATTCGGTGGTGTTTGGTGGCTTTGCCCCGAACGAGCTGGCGGTACGAATTGAAGATGCGGAGCCCAAAGCGGTGCTCACCGCCTCATGCGGGATTGAAGGCGAGAAAACCTTGGCGTATAAGCCGATGGTTGATCAAGCCATCATGGACAGCCGCTACAAACCCGACCATGTGGTGGTCTATCAACGTGCGATGTGTCGTGCCAATTTAGACAATCCGCGTGATGCCGACTGGGCAGCATTATTGGCTGAAGCAAAGCCTGCAGCACCGGTGCCCGTCAATGCCACGGATCCTTTGTATATCCTCTACACCTCTGGCACTACCGGCAAACCCAAAGGCGTGGTACGTGACAATGGCGGTCATGCCGTGGCGATGAAGTACAGCATGAGCGCGATTTACAACGTTAAACCCGGCGAGGTGTTTTGGGCCGCGTCGGATGTCGGTTGGGTGGTGGGGCACTCGTATATTGTGTATGCTCCTTTGCTACATGGCTGCACCACGGTGATGTTTGAGGGCAAGCCCGTCGGTACACCGGATGCGGGTGCCTTTTGGCGCGTGGTTGATACATATAACGTCAGCATCTTATTCTCGGCGCCTACCGCCTTTCGGGCGATTAAAAAACAAGATCCAAACGGTGATCACCTTGCGCGCTATCCGATGACATCTTTACGTACCGTGTTTATGGCGGGCGAACGGCTTGATCCACCGACATTGGAATGGGTGGAAGAAAAGACCCAGCGACCCGTGGTTGATCACTGGTGGCAAACTGAAACTGGCTGGGCGATTGCGGGTAATCCATTGGGGTTAACTTGCTTTGCGACCAAGCCCGGCTCGGCAACCATGCCAAGCCCTGGCTATCAAGTGCAGATCCTTGATGAAATGGGCGAACTGGCGGCGCCAAACCAACAAGGATATATTGCGATAAAACGGCCCCTGCCGCCTAGCTGCCTGCCCACGGTGTGGCGTAACCACGATCGCTTTGAAGCCGGCTATCTCAGCCAGTTCCCCGGCTATTATGTGTCTGGTGATGGGGGTTACATGGATGAAGATGGCTACGTGTTTGTGATGGGACGGATTGACGATGTGATTAACGTCGCAGGTCACCGTTTATCGACCGGCGAAATGGAAGAGGTGTTAGGCAGCCATGAAGCGGTCGCCGAATGTGCGGTGGTGGGCATGCACGATGAGCTTAAAGGCCAATTGCCGCTCGGCTTAGTGGTGCTGAAAGACGGCTTTGTCTCAGTGAGTGGCGAGATAGAACGGGAATTGGTGCAGCGTGTGCGTGACAGAATTGGCGCAATTGCTTGCTTTAAACAAGCAGTTATCGTCGATAAGTTACCCAAAACACGCTCAGGTAAAATCTTGCGCCGTATTATTCGCCAAATGGCGGATGGCGAGTCGTATCAGGTCCCCTCGACCATTGATGACCCTAGCAGTTTGGAGGCGATTGCCTCGGCGTTGTCATCGTAAGCTTTGTTATTCAAGCTTTATTATTCAGGGCTTGTTATTCAGGGCTTGCTATTTAGAGCTTGTCATTCTGAGCGTGACAATAGGTGCGACAACGCGTGGTATCACAGCAATACCACGCGTTAAGATAAGAGCGCGCTTATTGAGTGATGCGCGGGCTTATTGAATCAAACACGCAAACCCTTTAAGGTAGAAACCTTCTGGATAAGCACTGTGAGTGGGGTGATCCGCGGCTTGTGCAAAGCGTTCGATAAACTGCACGTTTTTACCCGCATCTAATGCCGCGTCCGCCAAGATCTTTTGGAATAACCCTGAATCCATTAGCCCTGAGCATGAATAACTGAGCAGCACACCGCCTGGGTTTAGCAGCTGCATGGCGAGCATATTGATATCTTTATAACCGCGGCATGCGCCGTTCAGTTGTGATTTCGATTCGGCAAACTTGGGCGGGTCCATCACAATGACGTCAAACCGTTCGCCTTGTTCGCGATAAGTGCGCAGCAGCTTGAAAACATCGGCATTCACAAACTCAGCACGGGTGAGATCAAAGCCGTTACGTTCGGCATTGGCCTTGGCTCTATCGAGCGCAGGCTGTGACACATCCACATTGATGACCCGTTTGGCATTGCCTTTTTGCGCATACAAGCCAAAGCCGCCAGTGTAACAAAAGCAGTTTAAGACGCGTTTGCCATCCATATATTTCACCGCTTGTTCGCGGCTATCCCGTTGGTCGAGGTAAAAACCGGTTTTATGGCCATTGGTAATGTCGACCTCAATCGCAACCCCATTTTCTTCGATGATGACAGTGGCCGGTGGCTCGTCACCGTGTAATACGCCGATACGTGGTTTCAAACCCTCCTTTTTGCGAATCGCAACATCCGAGCGCTCGTAAATATGGCAGTCAGGAAATTCGCTACGCAGCGCGGTGACCAGGTGATCGCGTTGGGCATCCGCGCCGGCGCTCAGCAATTGGCACACTAGGTAGTTATCGTATTTATCCACGGTAATGCCGGGCACACCGTCTGACTCGGCGGCCAATAGACGGTAACCGGTTAAGCCATCACGCTCGGCGAGCATGGTACGTAGCGATTTTGCCGCACGAATACGGGCGAGGAAAAAGTCACTGTCGATGACGGTTTTCTCAAAGCACCACATGCGTACCCGAATTTGTGATTGCGGCGAGAATGCCCCTAGGCCTAAAAATTCGCCTTGATGATCACAAACAGTGACAGTGTCACCTAATCCGGGCTTGCCTTCAACGCGGGTGATTCCTCGCGAGAAAATCCAAGGATGGCGGCGTTTGATTGATTTATCGCGGCCTTTGGCGAGATACACAGTGGCAGTCATGATGGTTCCTAACAATGGGTGGTGCAAAACACGTCAAAATGCTGAGTGAAGCACCTGCATCATGACGTGACTTGCGGATAAAGCAAAAAGGGCGGGTATTGTCGAGCAAGGCTGACGGCATTGCAATAAAAACGCGCCCAGAGTAGGGCGCGCGATAAGGGGAATGATGGAATCAAACCATGGCGTTAGGTGCGAAGCCCTGCCACTAAGGTTTTAAGCTGGTGGGCTTGTGCGCCAAGTTCGCTCACTTCGGTAGCGGAATCACGCAGCATTTGGGCAACCTGGGTAGACTGGCTGCGTACTTGCTCCACATCTTGCGAAATCGTACCCGCAACATTACCTTGCTGCTCAGCAGCGGCGGCAATTTCGGTGCTGCGATCGGCAATGGTGCCACTGCGCTCAGCGATTTGGCTGATCTCAGTATCAATCTCTTGCACCGCCGCCTCACTGGCTGACGCATTTTCAACCGTGCCTTCCATCACCCGGCGTAGCTCGGCGGTGTGCGTTTGCAGTGACTCAATCATAGATTGAATATCAACCGTCGATTCCTGGGTGCGGCTAGCCAGTGTGCGCACTTCGTCTGCGACCACGGCAAAGCCACGACCTTGTTCGCCGGCACGCGCGGCTTCAATCGCGGCGTTGAGCGCCAGTAGGTTAGTTTGTTCACTAATACCGTTAATGGTGGTTACCACGGTACCGATTTGCTCGGCGTTTTTGCTCAGCTCGCTGACTTTATCTGCCGCTTGAGCTATCTCGCTGGCAAGACCATTAATCGCGCTCATGGTTTGCTGAACTTGCTGACGCCCCAGATTTGCAGCTTCTGTGGCTTCTTGTGTTTGGGTTGATGTCTCGGTGGCATGCGTTGCGACCTCGCGAATTGAGCTCGCCATTTCTTCGGTCGCGCTGGCCAGCGAATCAAGGTACTGACGCTGGCTCTCGCCCACAGCTTCGCTTTCATTGCTGCGCTGCTGCAAACTTGCGGACAGGCCGTCCATCATCTCTGCGCTTTCCTGGATCGCTTTTACCAAACTCTGTTCACGCTCGAGCACTTGATCGATGGTAACTGCGATCTGGCTAAACTCATCACGGACCGGAATAAAGTTCATCCGGTAACTTAGCTCACCATCTGCTAGCTTTAATAAAGCTTGGTTCATGGTGTACATGGCGCCGCCGATAAAGGTCATGATGTAGTAAATCAGCACCGCAATGACTAACACCATGCCAAGCAGCAGGCTCCAATCGGTGGCGCTCATATGGCTAAATAGCGAGCCGTCGAGCTGATAGATAAGCTCATTGCCATTGAACGTAAAACCGGTTTGCTGGCTATTGAGCAGGGTTTGCACCTCGCCTTTCGGGAGGTCGTATTTTTCAACCATGGCTTGAATGGCTTGGCCTTCCGCTTCCATCTTGTGTGCCACACGGGTATCCGAGGCTGCATCTAAGGTAAGCGCAATCACAACCATTGCGAGTAAGGGGAGGAAAAAGATAAGGTAAAATTTCTCTTGGAGCCGAAGGTGGATGAAATATTTATCAATCCATCGAAACGCAACTTCTTTCATGACGTAATCCTGTCAAACGACTTGTCTCATGTAGCGTTATACAGGTGTCGTTTTGCAATGGGAATACAGTAGAGGTGACCGATGTCYCAAAAATGTATTAGGGCCTATGTCACAGGTCACGTTCAGGGGGTTGGCTTTCGTTATCAGACAGCCCATGAAGCGATAAAGCTCTCATTGACCGGGTATGCGAAGAACTTACCGGATGGGCGTGTTGAGGTACTGGCATGTGGCCGCAATGAATCGGTGGATGCCCTCATGGCGTGGTTAGATAAAGGGCCGCCTACCGCGGGTGTTGATCAGGTCGATAAAGAAGACGTGGAGTGGCGCGCCGTAGATGGCTTCGCAATACTATAGCGACTCGATAGGACCATGTCGCCTAGGTAACAAGTCGTGTTTAGCTAAAAAACAGCGCCTAGGTAACAAATAGCAATTAGCTAAAACATGTAAGCGCCGCGGTGGGTAGTGCGGCGCTTACAGACTGACCATCGGTACTAAAGACATTTAGCCGGCTTAGGTAAACCTGCCAGTTTTGTTGCCTGTTTAGCGGGACCTTTCGGGAACAGCTTGAACAAATACTTGCTGTTGCCTTTTTCTGGGCCGTATTCTTTTTCCATCGATTTAACCAACAAACGCACCGCCGGTGAGGTGTTGTATTCTTGGTAAAAGTGGCGGACAAAGTGAATCACTTCCCAATGGGCCTCGGTAAGGGCAATGCCTTCTTGCTCTGCAAGCATGGGAACTAATGCTTCGTGCCAGTCGTCCACATTTTTTAAATACCCCTGCGCATCCGTCGCAATGGTTTCACCTTCATACACCAGCATAGTCTTACCTTTGTTCGTCATCTGATCGGACGTTATCGCTGTTATTAAAGCTGCAAAGCATAGCGAGCAGGGAGGGCGAGTGCAACTGGCGTTCAACCGTGACTCCGTGCTGCACGCCGCACTGAGTGGGTGCGCCATTTAACAACAAAAAAGCCGGCGCGTGCCGGCTCTTTGTGTTTGTTACTGACTAAACCCTGGGGGGTTAGTCGTCGTTCATAAAGCCAAGAATGCTCAGCATATGAACGAAGATGTTGAAGATGTTCAAGTACAGCGACACTGTGGCGCGGATGTAGTTGGTCTCGCCGCCATTAATGATGTTGCTGGTGTCATACAGAATAAAGGCTGAGAAAATCAGTACCGCGATGGTGCTAATTGCCAGGCTCAACGCTGGGATCTGCAAGAAAATATTCGCGACCATTGCCACTAATAGGGCAATCACACCGGCAACCAAGAAACCACCCATGAAAGAGAAGTCTTTCTTAGAGGTAATGGCATACGCCGATAGGCCTAGGAACACCATCCCTGTGGTGGCAAGCGCCTGCATCACAATGCCTGGGCCGCTAGAAAGGCTCAGGTAGTAAGTCAGGGTTGGGCCGAGTGAGGCACCCAGCAAGCCGGTGAAGACGAATGTCCACACAATACCGGCAGAAGAGTTCATGGTGCGTGGTAGCACAAAGAACACGATCGCCAACGCACCTAGGGTCATACCTAGCGACATCATTGGGCCGATGCCGACAGCGATAGCGATAAAGGCCGCGATAGCACTGGTGATCAGTGTCATCGATAGCAGTGCATACGTGTTACGTAGCACCTTGTTTGTAGATAACGCACTCTGCTGTGACTGGCTGTGCGAAACGATACGATCGTTCATAACGTTCTCCCGGTTGGGTTAACAATCCATTTTTATATACGACAGTTATGCGGGCAGTCGTTCACTTTTTCAAGCTGCCCACGTCCTTAACCTAAACCACGACTGGCTTTTATAAGGTTAATAATACCTTATCCGCGCCTAACACCGATGGTGAAGTTGTAAAGGGATGTTAACCCAGCCCTTAAAGCGCGAACAAGGTAAAGTTTGTTACATCAACCACTTCCACCAGACGAACACGGCCAAGAAACCAAATAAATAGACCAGCCCGGTGATTGCCAATGCGCGCATCGCCTTGCTCATGGTCACTTCGGGTGGTAAACGGTGCTTGGTCACCAAAATATAGTTCAATAGCGCGAAAAAGGGCGTGGTGACAAATGCCGCGACCATGGCAAAATCAAGCATGGTCAGCAGCGCCCCAGTCCAAAATGCTACGATAGCCAGTGCCAACACAGCGATCAGTACCATCCAGCCTTGTGTAACTGCGGGTTTTGCTTCTGCTTCTGTTTGCTCGCGTAATAACCGTTGCGATTCGGACACCACCCGCGCATAGCCATCGATTACCGTGATGGTGCTGCCGAAGATACAGAAAAAGGCGACCACCGCAATCAAATAACGTGACCACTCGCCAATGGTGGCGGCATACAAACTCACCAATTGATGAGAAAAGCCAATACCGGATTGTTTCAGTTCAACCCCGCTGCCGTGCAGAAGCAGGGCACCCAGTGATAAGAACACAATCGCCAATAGCGCGGTGCCAATGTAGCCGACGTTAAAATCAAACAGCGCCGCTTGGGCATTGATTGGCTCAGATTGCGCTTTGCGCTTGAGCCACACCGATGTAATGCTAGAAATTTCAATCGGGGCGGGCATCCAACCCATGGTGACCACAATAAAGCCAATCGCTGCTACGGACCAAATCGACGGCGCATTAAAACTAGGCTCGACCGCGACTGGGTTACCGACCGCAACTGTAACCGCGACCAAAGTGGCGCAAGTTAGCGTTGCCATGATTACTTTAGCAAGCAGATCCAATGCCTTGTAGTGGCCAGCAATTAATATCACCAGGCAAGTGATCACAATAATGGTCGACAACACCGTTAGTGACAGATCAAACGGCACAAAATAGCTTAATAAGCTGGCGCTAAATAAGGTCAAGGCAGCGGTGTTAATAACACCAGACACGGCACTCAGTGCAACAAACAGCCACAAGTAAGGGCGGCCTAAGCGCGCATAGCCTTCTACCAGCGTTTCGCCAGTGCCTGCGGTATATTGTACGCCTGCTCGAAAAAAGGGGTATTTAAATAAGTTAACGAGCAGGATCAATGCTGCGAGCTGCCAGCCATAAATAGCACCGGCTTTGGTAGATGCAACAAGGTGAGATCCACCTACTGCCGCCGCGGCCATCATTATCCCTGGCCCCAATGCGCGTAGACGTTGCATCACCGACAAGCTAGAGCCTGCCTGATGCGAAGAGACGGTTTGCATGTGTGTTTCCTTTATAATAATTGCGTTGTTGTGTTTGCTTAATTTTATGATTTAACGCTATTGCTTTTATATTTTACGCGTAAGGCCGATTTTTATCGTTTTGCCTTCAGTGTTTTTGTCAATAGCTACCCATGAATAGCATATGAGTTAAACGTGTCAACCAGTCTTGCCATATTTATTCAGAGTAGGCGTCACGCTGGGTGCGAATGACCAACACCGCTAACCTGACATAAATATAAAGCGATAAACATCCGACCATTGTCTGAGAGAGCAGACAGCGCCGGAAAAGATCTTAGCAGGGTGCAATCAGGGCTGAATAAGTGTGATCTAAGATCAAATTCTGCTGGAAATGAGACTCCAATCACAATAGAATGCTCGCCCAACATGCGCTCTTTGCTCAGTGATAGGCAAAGAGTGGCTGTGTCGCGATTCGCGGCTGAAGAAAAAGCGTCCAAGGTAGGGCCCACCTTCACCGAACCCGCGGTACGATGTAACGCATGATGGAACCTCTTGCCTCCCCGGCAGCGTGTCGTACTCATCCGTACCGCAAGTGCAATACAACACGGCAAGGTAATCTATTTATGCAACTCCTCTATAGTGCGGCAGGTCTCGTCGCTCTGGTTCTGTGCGCGTGCGCATTTTCCACTAACCGTAAAGCTATCAATTGGCGTACCGTGCTCGGCGCGTTTGGTTTGCAAGCCGGTTTCGCGGCGTTAGTGCTCTATATCCCCTTTGGGCAAGCCATGCTGGGCTCAATGAGCAATGGCGCGGCTAAGTTGTTATCGTTCGCCAACGAAGGCATAGAATTTGTATTTGGTCCGCTGGCCAATGATGGATTTATCTTCGCTGTTAAAGTTCTGCCGTTAATCATTTTTATCAGTGCGCTGATTTCTCTCCTTTATCATCTCGGCATTATGCAGTGGGTTATTAAATTGCTCGGCGGGGGCATACAGCGATTACTCGGCACCAGTCGAGCTGAGTCGCTGGTAGCCACCAGTAACATCTTTCTTTCTCAGGGCGAATCTCCTTTGGTGGTTCGCCCTTTTCTTAGCAAAATGACTCGCTCAGAGCTATTTGCGGTGATGGTCGGCGGTATGGCCTCGGTGGCCGGTAGTGTGCTTGGCGGTTATGCCGCGATGGGTGTAGATTTAAAATACCTGATTGCGGCGAGCTTTATGGCGGCACCGGGTGGGCTATTGATGGCCAAAATCATCGTCCCAGAGACAGAAACACCGGCCGAGCAAAGCCAGGTTGAGATCAGCGATAGCGACCAAGCAAACGCGATTGATGCATTGGCTAGCGGGGCGATGAACGGCATGAAAGTCGCGGTTGCGGTCGGCACCATGCTGGTGGCCTTTATCAGTGTGATTGCGATGCTAAACGCCGGGCTGAGTAGTTTAGGGGAGTTGGTCGACATTGACGGCTTAAGCCTAGAAATGTTGTTTGGTTACCTGTTCTCACCCCTGGCGCTGCTTACCGGTGTACCCGTGCATGAAGTGTTTGATGTCGGCAACCTCTTGGGACAGAAGATTGCGCTTAATGAGTTTGTCGCCTTCTTATCCTTTGCCGATATTAAAGCCAACCTGTCGGTGCAAAGCCAGGTGATTGTGACTTTTGCCTTGTGTGGCTTTGCCAATATCGGCTCGATTGCCATTCAACTTGGCTCGATTGGTGCCATGGTGCCAGAGCGCCGCAAAGATGTGGCAAGCTTAGGCGTGCGCGCGGTGATTGCTGCCACCTTTGCCAACCTAATGAGTGCGGCATTGGCGGGTATTTTTATCGCGCTATAAACATTGCGCGGTAACGAGACTCGGTTAAAGTATCTCAGTAAAAGCAGGGCGATTGGCGGCAAGCTAATCGCCTTTTGCTAACATATTCGCCAAGCTGATCACAGCTTGAGCGAACAGACAAGAAGCGGTAAATAAAGGGTTTACAAGCCAAAGCGAACCCAATAATATACGCCGCGTTCCGGAGAGATGGCTGAGTGGTTGAAAGCACCGGTCTTGAAAACCGGCAAGGGTTAATAGCCCTTCTAGGGTTCAAATCCCTATCTCTCCGCCACATATAAAAAAGCCGCTGCTCAGTCAGCGGCTTTTTTGCGTTTATCCCCCCACAAATCCCCAAACCCTGACCGCGCCAACATTTTAGACCCCTTTGCCTAAACACACTGCCCAGCATCTGATAACCTAGCCCGCAAAAAATCGCCCTGTAAGGCCTTTTGGACGCCGCTAACCAGAGGGCGGTAGCGTGAGCGCTGCTGAGCCTATCATCTCGTTCCCACGCTCCTGCGTGGTAACGCATTGTGGGTTAGGTGGTACTGTTTTGGGATAATGTGAACGCCTGAGCCGAGATAGGCGGCATGCACACTTTCTCGGAAAAGAGACAGACCCTAAAGGCTCAAAATGTTATTCATAACAGTGGGTTAGATGAGGAAAGCCGCGTATAACGATTTTGGGAAATCGCGCATGCGCACTAATACAATGTTAGGGCGTAAGCCACCTACAGAGTTCAGCACTAAAGAAAGGATTACACATGAAAATAGAAGTTTCCTGTAAAAATGGCAGTAGTAAAAAAGCAAAAGGAGATCTTCTTGAAGGGTTAGCTAAAAAGCTATTATTGGCGCAAAACTATGATGTAATTGAAGAAATTCGTACAGTTGGTGCTGAACTGGATTTACTTTGTAAGCATAAGGTCAATGGTAAAGAAATATATGTAGAGTGTAAGGCTCAAAAAGACCCTGTTTCTGCGCCCGTATTAAGGCAATTATGGGGGACTGTAGATTTTGAAGATTATTCTGAAGGTTGGCTTATAACGACATCAGAGCTAACCAAAGACGCAAAAGGCTTTGTAGAAAGCTGGAAAACGAAACCGAAAGAGAAATCATCTCGCTTGAGTTTTTATACTCCAGAATTAATAATTGACTCACTAAAAAGTGCGTCAATTATTCGCACCCCTCCAACCGATTCAGCGAAAAAGTTTGCTGGCTCATCTGACGCATTAGGTGATTGGACATTACTACTATCAGAGTTCGGTGTTTATTGGTGTGTCTATACACTAAAAGGTGGAGCACCTTTTGGCGTTCTAGTTTATAGTGCCTCGACAGGCGAGCATATAAAAGACAAAGAAACGATTAATAATTTGTCTTTATTGGATAGTACGTTAGCTGATTATGATCTTGAGATAGGCATTAAGTCTGAGCAATCAATTTCCACAAACTTATCTAAAAAATTACCACCAGTTGTCGAGGTGCAAATAGGAGAGTCATGGGATGATTATCGTCCAGCAAGGCCTAAAGATTTCGTAGGTAGAGATGTAACTCAAAAAGATATATTAAATTTTCTAAGTTCAGCGAAAACTAACTCAGGTACAAGAATTTTTGCTATAACAGGCAACTCTGGATTAGGGAAAAGCTCTTTAATAGCGAAACTTAGAGATAGAGCAAGAAATAAGCACTACCGAAAAAAGTATTTTGTTTACGCTGTAGATATTCGTGGTGCCCGAGAGCCTTCATATATTCCAGCATCTTTAATTGAAGCTTTGAGAGAAGCGCAAAAAAATGGTTTTGGTAATACAAGCGACTTATCACTTACTGATCCTAGCTCGCCTTTAAATTCTGAGAGTATTAGCGCATATCTGGACTCTTTAAGAGAAAAAGAACAAGTTGTTTGTTTGATATTCGACCAGTTTGAAGAGCTCTACTCTAAACCTGAATTATTTGGTATTTTTAAAGCTGCAAAAGACCTAATGCTCGATGTAGCAAGCAGTAAAAGTAATATTGTTCTTGGCTTCGCTTGGAAGACAGATAGTACGACTCAACAAGATCACCCCGCATATCATTTGTGGCACGAACTATCTGATCACCGAAAAGAGTTTCGGTTGGGGGTTTTTGAAAGTGGAGAAATATCTAATTCCTTAACTAAATTTGAAAAGGAAATAGATCAAAAAATATCTGCAGAGATTAGACACCAGATCTCTCAAGTTAGTCAGGGCTTTCCATGGTTGTTGAAAAAGTTATGTATTAACCTCTATGAAGGCATAGTAAAGGGAGAGAATACTGACTCATTATTTGTAGATCTTGATATTAAACGTTTATTTGAAGCAGATTTAGATGTACTAACACAACAAGAATTAGTTTGCTTGAGACTTATTGCTCAAAAAGCACCTGCCGATTGGAGTGAAATCATTGAAACTTCTGGAACGACAGTTCTTAATAGTTTGGTACACAAGCGTCTAGTCATTAAAAGTGGTGATCGCCTCAATGTGTATTGGGATATTTTTAAAGATTATTTATTATCCGGCAATGTTCCTGTTGTCCCTTACAATTATATTCCATCATCTGACGTATCGTCTCTTCTAAATATTTGTACAAAATTACTTATTGATAAGTATGTAACTTCAGGTGAAATTGGGCAAAAAACAGCTCTTAATGAAAAGACCATTTGGAATATTGGTGCGGATCTCGTGATGTTAGGCTTAGCAGAAAGAGATGGAACATCTTTCAAGGTAAGTAGCAAGCTTGGCAACAATGATGAAGAGACAATACTGAAATCACTTCGTAATGTAATGAGTAAGCATGCATTAAAAATACTGCTGTTTAAGAATCATGCAGGAAAAACTATTAACCACGATACTATCCTAGAAAATCTTAAACAATGCACCCCAAAAGCTAAGTTTGGAGATAAAACATGGAATACATACTGTAACAGACTTACGAACTACTTGATTTACACAGGCTTCCTATTGCAAGCAGGAAGAAATATCGTTGTTCAAGATACAGGAACTGTAATATTAGACCGTGAGGGGCTTGCAAGAAGAGGCAAACAAAGGGGGATGGTATTTTCTATATCGGTATCACCATTCTCCGTTCTTATGGAAATGGAAAATATTTCGAGTTCAGGGGCTAAAATTGAAGACGTACAAAGAAATGCACTCTCGGTTTTGAAAAGGTTTGAGCTTGTCACGGTCAATCAAGGGTTAGTAACTTTAAATATGGATTCAATAGAAAAATCGGGTGGTAACAAAGAAGCTATATGGGCTGCAGCTAAAAATGAAAGTTCATTTTTAAGTTGTATCGATCTAATGACAGAATCCCCTGATTTAGATACTAGAGAAATTGCAGAGAAAATTTCAGATGAATTTGAACTTAATTGGTCAAAAGGCTCCAAAGTGAGAAATGGCGGGATACTAAAACAATGGTCTTCTTGGGTTAAAGAGGGAATCGAGTTAACTATTGTACCTACTCCACCAGGGCGCCCTAACAAGTCATTACAGCAGGACATATAAATGTTGGCTTTGCTCCTGCGTCGCTATTTTAGCCAACAATTATTTGCCTCTGAATGAGGCGTTATGTGCTAGGAGGTTTAATTGAAATTATTGGCGAGTGTTGTGCTGGGTATTTCGGCTGTTTGTTCTGCTTTCTTTTTGAATGGTGGGCTTTATCGAACTGACACAATTCAAGTAGGGTTAGTACATAAAACTAACATCTTAACGGGTGAAGTAAGCTTGTGTCGTTTCGAATACGGTTGCCAACAATTTTCAACGCCTCAGTTGTTCGAGGAGAAAAGCATAATTTCGGTGTTTAGACGCCAGTATCCACAATACAATGATTTGTCTAACGATCAACTCGCAAAAGCTTTGTACAAAAAACTTAAGTCAGAATTAAATATTACCATTTCTGAAGCAGAGTTTATAAAGATCTTTACGCATGTGGAACAACGCACATAACAAATAAGAATAAGTGTCGCGTAGCCGACACTTTATTTGGGTGTTGAAAAAGCCCGTTGCTTTATTAAGTAAATAGCTCGAATGCGCATAGGTAGGCGCTGCGTCTGGCACTTTTTTCAGCGCGAGCGCAGCCAAGAAACAAGCGGATACATTGTTACCTAAAAAGTGATGATTGGCGAAGTAAACACCACAAAAGAATTGAGTAGACATATTTGCCTCCGGTATTAAAAGCCGCACCTAAGTGTGGCAGATCTTAAAGAGGGGAAACCATGTCATTCGTTATATCGCTCATCACGTGAGAGTGGAGTTTCTATAATATTTTAGTGAACGATATATGCTAGCTTTTGTCTAAGCTATCAATTGTTTACATCAAATATGAGATATTCCCATGAAATGTTTATTAAGTTTTCTGAAATTGAGGAAAGCTGCATTTAAAGAGAAAAAAGATATAGTCATTGAGTACCTTGATGAGTGTATATT